>JAHJDR010000125.1 GCA_018812345.1 bacterium
CCTTTCTTTTTTGAAACATTATTTAGAAAAAGCAAAGATTCCCGTACAACTTAAAGGTTTTTTAGAAGGCTCCTTTTATGTTTATATCGATAACGATTCAAAGGCAAGCGAGGCAGAGATAAAACTTAAAATCTTACGAGCGCAGACAACACCTATGTCCATAAAGACTCTCAACCAAACAATTCCAAAACTTGATTTATCAAAAGGCAAACAAGCCATTGTGCTCGATTGTGTTCTTGAAAATGGACATCTTCGTTTGAAAAAATTCAATATTCCAGGCCCAGATCTTTCAATAGATTTATCAGGATCTGCAAGGCTTAGTAGAAGGTTTGACGTTAATAACTTGAGTTTTGATGGCAAATTTAGCTTGTCAGATAAAATCACAGAAGAGATTCCCATGTTAGGTGACATGCTCGCACAACACAAAAATGCTGATGGCTCCTTTCCCCTTACTGTTCGTGGTAGTGGAAAAAAGCCTAAAATTAAAGTTGGTGATTTTCAGATCTCTGATTTTTTCAATTTGTAGTTGCTTAAGTTGTTGTTATCAGTGTTTTTGCCTTTGTTGACAAGGGTTCGCCGTCGCGATATGAAGCTATTCAGATGACAGAAAAAAAGATAGCCACAACAGTATACCTCACAGAAGATCAAATAGAAAAGCTCAGAACGTTAAGCGAATATACAAAAGTGCCTATGGCAGAGTACATTCGTCAAGGCATTGATATGTCCTTAGAAAAAAATGGTAATTCTATTCCTGGTCAGCTGAGCATGCTTGATATTGACGGTTTTTTTGCCTCAAAAAGTTTTTATCAAAAAGAATTCTAGCCTAGTTTATTAATTCCGGAACACCCCTTGTCTTTACATAATAGTTTGTTTATACTAGTAAAACTTTATTAATAGTTTAGTTTGCTAATGTTATAAGGATATAGACTGTGTCGAAAAGTACATTTCATGTTATTGCAGAGTATGCGCAAGCCCTTATTGGCGCTGTTTTATTAGCTGTTCTCATACGTGGTTTTCTCGTAGAGCCTTTTAAAATTCCTTCAGAATCGATGGTGCCAACTCTTCTTGTTGGTGATCACATATTTGTGGCCCGTTATCAATATGGACTTCGTGTTCCCTTAACCAAGTTTTGGCTTCTTGAATTTGACGAACCAGAACGTGGTGACGTTGTTGTTTTTACATATCCAGAAGATGAAAATGTTGATTTTATTAAGCGTGTTATTGCTGTGCCAGGAGATGTTCTTGCCATGTATAATGGCGTTCTTTATGTAAACTCAGAAAAATCAACATATCAATCATTGCCACTAGGAGAACAGAATCCTGATAATCAGTGTGTGTTAGCCATGACACCAGAATTAGATAAAAAATTACCAGATAAATTTAGAGAATTCCCCTATTTTTTAAAATATAAAAAATTTGATGTTAAGCTTGAAACGCTACCAACAGGGTCTTCACACATGATACAGCGCTCCCATAAAAACCCGTTTAATTCCGATTTTGAAGTGACCATTCCTGAACGACAATATTTTGTGATGGGAGATAACAGAGATTACAGTCATGACAGCCGTATATGGGGCATGGTTCCTAGAGAGAACTTAAAAGGAAAGGCTGTTTTTATCTGGTTGTCTTTGAATCATGAAAAAACTAAATGCTCATATAATTTGTTAAGCCCCGAAGTTTTTCCCAATGTTCGCTGGGATCGTTTCGGTCGCAAAATTATTTAAGTTGCTTAGCAATCAAAAAGCTAGCGACCCTTCGACTTCCTTCGACGATGCTCAGGACGTGTCGCTCAGGGCAAGCGAGCGAAAGCTCATATGAAGTGGATTAGAAGAATCAGTATTACATTATTTGTTATCTTTTTCATTAGTTTTGTTTGTCGGAATCTTTTATTTCATCCCTACAAAATACCGTCTTCATCTATGATGCCAACCTTGTTACGAGGTGATTACATTTGGGTAGCACGTTATGCTTATGGGCTTAGGGTTCCCTTAACACAGTTTTGGTTTTATGAAGGAGAAGATCCTGTGCGCGGTGATGTGATTGTTTTTAAGGCCCCTAAAGGATCATCTGTTGATTACATTAAAAGGGTTGTTGGTTTGCCAGGAGATGTTGTGCAAATTGATAAAGGAGAGCTTTTTTTAAATGGTGGACTCATTTTAACGAGTGATCTTGTTATAGACAAACCAAACCCTGAAGATCTTTGTCAGGCGCTGCTAATAAATGAAGCCACAAAAAATTTATCATTGTTGCCCATACCCTATTTTCGCAAGCATAAAGATTATCAGATTCAGGAAGAAGTGTTTCCTCAAACAACACACCTCATTCAACGGCTAAAAAG
>JAHJDR010000126.1 GCA_018812345.1 bacterium
TACTATCGTCAATTTGTTCAGCTTAACCCTAAAAAGGAAAGTGATGTTTCTTTAAATGTACAAAGCCGTATCAGGATCTTAACTGGTAAGTAATATGAATAATATTGGGATTGGCATTGACATAGGCACACAAAACGCCAAGGTTGTTTGTCTGAAAAAAAAAGAGGGCTCATACTCTTTAATGGGTTGTGGCTCAATACCTTACGCTCAAGAACCTAACAAACTCAAAACCTTTTTACAAAGGGCCCAGGCTGGTAGTGGTGATATTCGTATTAATATAGACACGCCCTCGACACGCATTAGAAGGCTTGATGTTCCTCGGATGACAGAAGAAGAAATTCCTGAAGCTGTGCGTTGGGCCTCAAAAGATTTTCTTGATGATGATATTGATGAATATGCCTTTCGCTTTACAAAAATTCACAAAGAAGACATCGACACACATGACAAGCTTTCTCTTGTGCTTTACGCCATCAAAAATACGGACATCCAAAAACAATATGACCTCGTGGAGAAGCTAGGCCTGTCGCGGCCCAGCGTTATTGAACCAAATGCCAGCGCCCTTGCTAATGCTGTTCTGTTATCAAATAAAATTACAAATGCAGACCATTTTATTCTTGTAGATATTGGTTTTGCTGTAACACTATTTACCGTCATCACAAAACATGGTTTATTGTTTTCTCGCCCCATTCCTTCAAGTGGCGATAAAACACTTACAGAACAAATTGCCAGAGATCTTAACACCACGCCCAGTAACGCGCTGAAAATCAAAGAGGCCTATCTCTCAGAAGGAAACTTTTTCTTAGAGCCAGCAAAACAAAACATTCTCAAAAATACTGTAAACCACTTCTATTCGCGACTTGCTGTGGAAATTCAACGCTCACTTGATGGCTATATGCTTGTTTTTGCAAAAAGAAAAGTAAACGCGCTTCATTTATGCGGTGGCGGCGCTTACTACTACAACCTAACAGAGTATCTCACACAAACCCTGGGATTAACAACCTCGCGGTTTAACCCTTTTAAAAACATTGATCTTGGGCTAATGCCCTCAGAACAAGTAAACAAAAAAGCCTGTATTTTTGCTGTAGCGTGCGGGCTTGCTCAGGACTAACGAAATATGCATGTAAATTTTGCTACAAAAAAGAAGCTTGAATTGAATATAAACAGCCTAAAGCAGGTTGAGTTTAACAGACTAACCATGATGGCCATTGCTGCCATTTTTCTAATAATTATGCTCGTCTTTGGCTTTGTGCAAAAACAACGGCTTGATAAAAATATAAAAGTGAAAATGGCCTTAAGCCTTGAAGTGGATAAAAAAAACCAAACAAAACCTGATAAAAAGCAAAAAAAAGAAACAAAAATTTTTAGCAAAGAAGATGTTGCAAACCTTTACACAAAAAGAGTTCTGTGGTCTGAGGCGCTAATGGCATTAACAAAAAACATTCCTACAGGCGTTTGGTTGTCATCATTAAAAAACAAAAGTTCTTTAGAAATTGAAATCCACGGCGAAGCCACAAATCAACTTGTTGTTGCAAGCCTTATACAGCGCCTACAAGAGGCTGCTGCTTTTAAAACAGTAAGGCTGCAAACCTCTGAGCGCTCTAAAGAAAAAAACAAAAGCACGCTCAGGTTTGTTGCTTTATGTGAGCTGAATTAGTAATTATATGGGATTTGTTTTAGAAAAAGTAAATATATTCCACAAGCCTGATCGCAGAGAGAAAATAATTTTTTTTGCAACCCTTCTTGGCTTTATGTTTGCCTTTGTAAAGTCCTGCTGGCTTCCTAGCTTTGAAACAATAAACAAAGTGAACACGGAAATTGACGCGCTCAAAACAATTAAAGCCCTGGCTGTTAGTCACGTGCCAGAAAATGACAACGAACCCTTTTTTCTTGAACGCACAAACGAAGCTCCTGATGTAAAAAAGATCTCCGGTTGGGCAAAACACCTTGTAAACAACCCTGACATAATTCTCATGCGAGAGTTTTCAAGTCCCATGTTGTTGCGTGATCTCAAAATGCTAAACATTGAGTTTTTGGAAACAGAAAACAAAGAAAGCATTGTTCTCCAACCTTTTGTTCTTTATTTGGAGGGGTCTTTTATTTCTTTAGAGGGCTACTTACAAAGATTAGAAAGCTTGCCAATATTGCTGATTACGCATAGTATTAATATCGATATTGTTGATGAAAAACGCGGCCGTGTGACAGCTGAAATCAAAGGAACCGCTTATGGTTGGCATTGATGCCTACAAAATCATTTTCTTCTTTTTTGTTTTATTTATTACAAGCTCTGTGACAATGGCAACAGAACCTTTGTCTGGTCTTAATTTAAAAGATTTTAATACGCAAACAAATGAGCAGGTCACCTGGCAAAACAACCCCTTTGTGAGGCCTGCGAACGAAGTTTCTGTTGGTGAGCTTGCTCTGACAGGAATCGTTTCCTCAAAAGATAGGGCTGCTGCCATTATCAATGGTCAAATCGTTGAAAAGGGCGACAAAATAGGCTCTCATGTTGTTGTCTCTATTGAAGAACCTTCTCTGGTCATTTTAAGAACAGAAAATGGTTTGTTTCGCCTCAAAATGAAGGGGTACCAATAAAGCACCATGCATAAAAAACGCTTTTTTTTCATCACCTTTTGTCTTGTTTTTTCACTTTTTATTAGCCTCTCTCTAGCTAAAACCAATTTGTATCATGTTGAATTTAGTGATGCGGACATTCAAGATGCTATTCGTCTTCTGGCCAAGATTGGCAATAAAAACATTGTTGTTTCAGACAAAATAACCGGTAAAGTCACCGCTAGCTTTGACAAAATTTCAATCACCGACGCTCTCAACGCTGTTCTCAATACAAACGGCTATGGTGTTGTTGAGCGCAATAAGATTCTCCAGGTCCATAACAAAGAAGAAATCACTGAGTTTGGTGAAGACCTGAAAACGACATCATACAACCTTAATTATGCAACGGCCAAAGACACGTTGCCCCATATTGAATCGCTCATTTCAGAGCGCGGGTCTGTTTTTGCTGATGATCGTACAAATGCCATACACGTTCGCGACACAGCCACTGTCAGTAAAAATATCGCAACGCTTATTTCCCGGCTAGACCGCAAAGGCAAACAAGTTCTTATTGAAGCCAAAATCATTGAAGCAAATTCAAACTTTGTCAGAAGCCTGGGCATACAATGGGGGATTACCCGAACTGGAAGTGCTATCCAAACCGCGGGACTCACCTCTGTTGGCACAGCAGACAGCGGTCGCTCTCTCATGTTTAATGGCCCGGCAAGCGGTTTAAATACCAGCGCCCCCTTGGCTGGCGTGGGTCTTATCTTAGGAAGTTTTAAAGGTTCACTCACAGATATTCAGCTTTCTATGGCGGAACAACATGGTGACATCAATATTTTGGCAAGGCCGTCTATCGCCACAATGGATAATCAGGCAGCTACCATTCGCAGCGGCACAACCTTTTATATTAAAACAAGTGGTGATGTAAATATCGGATCAAGCGACACGGGCACCTCAAGTAGTTCTAGCGGATCTAATCTTCAAGAAATTGCAACAGGCATTGAGCTTGTTGTTACACCACAAATCTCACTCAACAACTATATTAAGCTAGCCATTGAGGCGACAGAATCAGAGGCTGATTTTACTAAGGCCATTGATGGTGTGCCCGCTGTCATTGACAATGTTGCACAAACAACTGTGATGCTAAAAAACCAAGAAACAACAATTATTGGCGGGCTCTTTCGTGTCCGTGACGCCAGAACGGTCAAGGGTGTGCCAGGTCTCATGAAGATTCCCATTCTGGGCAACTTGTTTAAGAGCAAAACCAAATCAACGGAAAAAAGCGAATTGCTCATTTTTATCACGCCCAAGGTCATTGATAGCGCGGTCACAACACTACCACATTTTATTGAGCAGGAAAGCGCCTATAATCCCGTTCCAAATGTATCGGCCCAAAAGAAAAATAAAAAAAAGAATAAAAAATAGTTGAAGCCTTTGCCACTTTTGTCCTGCAAAATTTTTGATTAATAAATATTGATTGTATCGTATAAAAACCATTCTGAAATTATCAGAGGGGGGTTTTTAAGCGTTCAAATCTTCTTTTTTCTTTGCCTGTTGCTTAACAACTTTTTTGCTTACTTCTTTTTCCACGTTCATTTTAGCTGTTTCTTTAAGAACATGGTGCATAACCCGAGAAACA
The DNA here is from genome assembly GCA_018812345.1 of bacterium. GTDB lineage: Bacteria > UBA10199 > UBA10199 > UBA10199 > JADGCS01 > JAHJDR01. The sequence continues at coordinate 4,196 of JAHJDR010000126.1, forward strand.
GTAGCACTTGTTGTTTTTTGAAGATAACGTTTCGATAACAAGGGAATAATGTGGTCGTTTGGTTTTGGCATTTGTGTAAATCCCATCATAAACCTCCTAACAAGTCAAGACTCTCAGCCTTTTATCGCACTTCGTTAGGGAATGTTGCTAAATAAAACAGGTTTTATTGTTAATAATAACAGTGTATTAGTATTTTTTCTGTGACATCAACTCTTTCATTACATATAAACACCAAAATCCCCAACCCCTGGAGGATATCATGACACAAATTCTTAATAAAGAATCCTTTGAAGAGGCCATAAAAAAACTGGCTGAGAAAATTCGAGAAGAGCAAACAGATCTAAATAATATTGCCTTTATTGGCATACACACACGAGGCGTCCACCTATCAAATCGTCTTGCCAAGATCTTTAAAAACTCTGGCGTTAATGTCCAACAAGGCATTCTGGATATTAATCTTTACCGCGATGATCTCTCACAATCATCAGATAAACCCATATTGAAAGAAACCAAGATTACTTTTGATGTAAGTGGAAAAATTATCTACCTTATTGATGATGTTCTTTATACAGGACGAACTGTCCGCGCTGCCATGGATGCTGTTTTTGATCTTGGAAGACCACAGGCTGTACATCTTGTCGTTATGGCCAAGCGCTCAGGAAGAGAGCTTCCTATCGATACAAACCTTTGTGCCATAACCATTGATACAAAACAAGATGACAGCGTTGCGGTTCGTTTTGAAGAAACTGACAACGTTGATGAGATTTCTCTTTTTGGCAAGGGAGAACAAATATGAAATTTACACGAAAAAACATTCTCGGAATAGCAGATCTTTCTCGAGAAGAAATTGAAGGCATCTTAGAAACTGCGTTAATGTTTTCTGAGGTCAACACGCGCGCTATTAAAAAAGTTCCAACCCTTAGAGGGCGTACCGTCATTAATGTTTTTTTCGAAAACTCCACGCGAACCCGCACAAGCTTTGAGCTAGCAGGCAAAAGACTTTCCGCTGATGTTGTTAACTTCACATCATCAAGCAGCGCCCTTTCAAAAGGAGAATCTCTTCTTGATACGGCAAAAAATCTCGCAGCCATGCAGCCTGACATTCTCGTTTGTCGGCACAGCTGCGCTGGTGCGTCACATATTTTAGCGCGTTATCTACAAAGCACCTCTGTCATTAATGCTGGTGACGGCTCACATGAGCACCCTTCTCAGGCCCTGCTCGACATGATGACCGTTCTGAAAGTTAGAAAAAAGGTAGATGGCTTGCGCGTTGCCATTGTTGGAGACATTTCACATTCTCGTGTCGCGCGATCAAATATATATTGTTTTCAAAAAATGGGCGCCTCTGTTTCTGTTGTTGGCCCTGCTTCTATGATGCCAAGCGCCATTAAAGACCTGGGTGTTGATGTACACTACAACCTTAAACAAGGCATTGAGGGCGCTGATATCATTATGATGTTGCGTATTCAAATGGAGCGAATCAAACAATCGCCCTTTCCTTCTTTAAGAGAGTATTCTCGTTATTTTGGTCTTAATCTTGAAACCATCAAAACACTAAAAAAAGATGCTCTCATAATGCATCCAGGCCCTGTTAATCGCGGCGTTGAAATTGATCCCGGCATTGCGGATGGCCCTTATTCTGTTATTCTAGATCAGGTTACAAATGGTGTTGCTGTGCGTATGGCCCTGCTGTACTTGCTCAGCAACGCACAAAGCATGAACCTATAATTTTAACGGTGATAAAAATGATGAAAACATTAATTAAAAACGGGCAGCTCATAGACCCACAAAACAATATCAGTGGGCTCTTTGATGTTTTGCTTATTGATGACAAAATTGAAGCTGTTGCTCCCCAGGGAACCTTGGTCGTTTCAGACACTAAAGAAATTGATGCCCGCGGCCTTGTTGTTTGTCCTGGCTTTGTAGATCTGCACTGTCATTTACGTGAGCCTGGCTTTGAATATAAAGAAACGATTAGCTCAGGAACAGCCTCTGCTGTAGCAGGAGGCTTTACTTCTGTTTGCTGTATGGCCAACACACACCCCGTCAATGACAATGCAACCGTCACAGCCTTTATTCAAAAGCAAGTCCGTGAAACGGGTTACTGCCACGTATACCCTATTGGTGCTATTACAAAAGAGCTTAAAGGAGAGGCCCTGGCAAACATTGCAGAGCTGAATGATGCTGGTTGTATTGCTATCTCTGACGACGGCAACACGGTGCAAAATGCTCGCCTCATGAAAATCGCCCTCGATTACGCCAGAAGCTTTGGTCTTCCCATCACAACCCATTCTTTGGAAATAAATTTGGCGAATAATGGCCACATGAACGCATCAATTATGTCAACAAAACTGGGGCTAAAGGGCCTGCCCAATGTTGCCGAAGACATCATCATTGCTCGTGATATTATGTTGGCCGAACAAAGCGGCGCCCACTTACATGTGGGCCACGTTTCCACTGCCATTGGTATTACGCTCGTTCAGGAAGCAAAAGAACGCGGCGCAAAAATTACATGTGAAGTAACACCTCACCATTTTTCTCTTACAGATGAAGCTCTCGTTGGTTATAATACAAACTTTAAAATGTATCCTCCTCTGAGAACCCGTAAAGATATTGACGCGCTCAAAACCGCCTTCAAAAATGGTGTCGTCGACGCCATAGCAACAGACCACGCTCCCCATGGCATCATTGACAAGGAGCTTGAGTTTGATCGGGCGGCCTTTGGCATTATCGGGTTTGAAACAGCGTTGCCGCTGTCTTTAAATCTTGTTCGTGAAGGCGTTATAACGTTAGAAGAAATGGTGGGCTTGCTCACCGTAAAGCCAGCAAACGTTTTTAACCTTTCTGGTGGCACGCTCTCACAAGGACGTTTTGCTGATATTGTTCTCTTTGACCAAAATGCTTCCTGGACATTTGATGAGGGAAAAATTTATTCAAAAAGCAAAAACTCGCCCTTTTTAGGCACAGAACTAAGGGGTCGCGTTATTAAAACGCTTGTTAAAGGCAGGCTGGTTTATGATGTCTCTTCGGGCGTCCTCTAAACTCATCGAGAGCAACTATTGATATCATGAACAAGCAACGAGCCATATTTGTTCTCTTTTTTCTTTTTTCTTTTTCATTGCATGCTCTTGTTTTTTATTCGTTATTAAACAAATCTGTTACAGAAAAGAAATCTGCGCTATGGTCTGGTGGGGAAAGTTCCTCTGGAGGGCCTGTGACTTTTGTGGATTTGTCGATTGGGGTCGAGGGGTCGAGGGGTCGAGGGGTCGAGGGGACAACAAAAAAAAATGCGGCGCCAAAAAATAAAAGAGTGCCGGGTTTTGGGTCTGGTGCATCAGATACGCCTGCGGGGGGTTCTGGCGCGGGGCTAGACAAGGGCGGAGAAGTGTCTGCGATAGCGCCAAGTGTTTTGGCATCTATTCGAAAAAAAATCATGAAAAAGAAAAAGTACCCTCTATTAGCAAAAGAGCAAGGCCTGTCTGGAATCGTTACATTAAACTTTCAAATAAACAAAGCAGGACAGTTGAACTATGTAAAAATAATGAGGAGCTCTGGTCACGACAGCCTTGATCAGGCCGCCATTAGCTCTGTACAAAAAGCTGTGCCGCTCCCTCATTACCCAGAACCTATTGCTGTTGCCTTGGAATACCGGCTTAATAATTGAAAAGTGAAAAATAAATAAATGAAAAATGAAAAAGGAAACAGCTTGCCTCTTGTTAGCATCATTATACCAACATACAATAGACAGGGGCCTGTGCTTCGAGCTATTGACTCTGTTTTGAGACAGTCCTTTAAGGCGTTTGAGCTTATTGTTGTTGATGACGGCTCTACTGACAACACTGCTACGTGGGTTTCTCTTATCAATGACCCCCGGCTTGTTTACAAAAAAACAGCGAACAAAGGAGTCTCTGCTGCAAGAAATGCGGGCGCTGCTCTCGCATCATCTGATTGGCTTTGTTTTTTAGATTCTGATGATCTTTGGAAAAAAAACAAGCTGAGTGAACAGGTAACGTTTCATAGAGAAAGGCCCTCCTGCCTTATCTCGCAAACAGATGAAACGTGGATTAAAAACTCAAAGCGCATTAATAAAATGACAAAACACAAAACTAAAGAGGGAAACATTTTTCGTGAAAGCCTTCGGCTTTGCTTAATTAGCCCCTCAGCTGTCATGATAAAAAAATCGCTTTTTGTTAATTGTGGTTGTTTTGATGAAAGCCTGCCTGTTTGCGAAGACTATGCTCTCTGGTTAAATGTCCTTGCAACAAACATGGCCGGGCTCATTAACAAAGAACTCGTCACAAAATTTGGCGGGCACAAAGATCAGCTTTCAAAAAAATTGCCAATCATGGACGCCTATCGTATCCAAGCGCTAGAAAAGCTTTTGCTCTCTGATTTTTTATCTGAAGAACAACAAAAATGGACAGAGCAAGAACTGCTTTACAAAAAACATATTGTAGAACAGGGAAAGAAAAAAAGAAGGTCTTAAAAATATGAAATCACAAAGGTCAAAAAATCGCAAACCAAATGAACTGCGAAAAACTATCATCAAAACAAATTACAACAAATACGCTGAAGGTTCTGTTCTCATAACCGCCGGAAATACAAAAGTTATCTGCACGGCAAGTGTTGATGAAAAAGTGCCTCCTTTTTTGAAAGGCTCTGGCAAAGGCTGGATCACAGCAGAATACGGCATGCTGCCTCGCTCTACCCATGAGAGAATGTCTCGTGAAGCTAAGAAAGGCAAGCAAGGCGGACGAACTATGGAAATTTCTCGTCTTATTGGTCGGGCTTTGCGTGCGTCCGTTGATTTAAATAAATTGGGTGAAAGGCAAATCATTGTAGACTGTGATGTGATTCAAGCAGATGGCGGTACGCGCTGTGCCAGTATTACGGGGGGCTGCGTTGCCCTTGCTTTGGCTCTCAATAAACTAAAAAAGAAAGGTGTAATCAAAGAGGCGTCTTTCTTCAGGCCTGTCTGCGCCATAAGCTGTGGCATTAAAGACAATAGAGCCCTTTTGGATCTTGACTATAATGAGGACTCAACCGCGGCCGTAGACATGAACTTTGTCATTACAAGCGATTTGAATTTTGTCGAAGTACAAGGCACAGCAGAACACAAGCCCTTTTCTTTTTCACAGCTAACCAAAATGAAGGATCTTGCCATAAAAGGCGCGAAAGAATTATTTGCAATTCAAAATAGAATGTTATGAATCCCTTATGAAAACAATCGTCATTGCATCAAAAAACAAACACAAAATTAATGAAATAGGACAAATGCTCTCTGCTTTGGCTTTCACAACACAATCTCTGTTAGATTTTCCTGATTATGTCTCGCCTGAAGAAACAGGCGCAACCTTTCTCGAAAACGCCCATATCAAGGCACAAACGCTTGCTGACTACCTGCAAAAAAACTCCTTACAGGGCTCTATACACAGAACATTATACATCTTAGCAGATGATTCAGGCCTTTCTTGTAAAGGCCTAAAAGGAGCTCCTGGTGTTCTTTCTGCTCGTTTTGCCGGCCTGCATGCTGGTGATAACAAAAACAATCAAAAACTTATTGGGGCTTTTTTAAACAACTCTGAGCTCAGCCGAGCAGCACACTACACCTGTGCTATGGTTATTCTGTTGCCAGATAAAACAAAAAAAGAAATTGAAGAACGCTGCTACGGCAAAATCGTGACAGAGCCTAAGGGTTCAAACGGCTTTGGTTATGATCCCTATTTTTTCTTAGAAAAACATCAAAGGACGATGGCCGAATTAAGCCCAGAGGAAAAGAACAGCATTTCACACCGCGGCAAGGCCCTTAGAAACCTCTTAAAGGAATTAAAAAAAACTTCCAAAACAACCGAAAAATAAGCCTGTAATACCCGGTGGTTATGTGCCCTTGCATAAATATATAAACCTGCTAATACAATCAAAATGCTAAACAATCTGCATCAAACAACCTTTGCCCTTTATCTTCTGGCAACCCTCTTTTATCTTTTAAGGTTCATTTTTGATAAACAAAGGTTCTCTCAAGTTGCTTTTCAGCTCACAGTTCTCGCTGGCATTTTTCAGTTCTGCATCTTTTTTTATTCCTTATATACAACACCTTCTCTTCTCACGCCAAGTTACTACCTTTATTTTCAGCTCACCTCGCTGGGCATTGCTGCTGTTTTTCTCTTTCTTTGTTTTTTTAAAAATTTGTATAGCGGTGGTCTCTTTTTTGTTGTTGCCATAGACCTTTTTTATATTCTTTCTTTTACAAATAACTCGCCTGATCCAAAAGGCCTCAAACCCCTTGCTGTTTTTTTTCAAACACTCCACCTTTCAGCCATCTTTCTTTGTCTTGTCTTTTTTTCCATAGCCCTCATCATGGCAATCCTTTTTCTTATTTCTGAGCGTCAAATAAAAATTAAGCATTTTGGGGGGGCTGCAAGCCGCCTCCCCTCTCTTGGTTCCTTAGAAAAAATTCATGACAAGGCTTTATTTATAAGCTTTGTTCTTTTAACGCTGGCTATTCTGCTTGGTGCTGGTTTTTTGAAAAGCAAAACAGGTCATTATTTGGCGCTGGAAAAACCCAAGCAGTCCTTTGGCCTCGTGTGCTGGTTCTTTTTTGCTGTCTTCTTAAATTTTAAGGCGAAACACGGGTGGCGCGGACACAAGGGCATTGCCCTGTCTCTTGTGGGGCTGCTTTGTCTGACATTACTTTTTTTAATAGGCCTCTCATGAACTACATTGTTGTTGGCATAAATCATAAAACCGCTTCTGTTTCTGCAAGAGAATCCTTGGTCCAGCACATGCAAACAAAGGAAGACACTGCCATATCAGAACTTTTAGCCTCTCCTTTCATAAAAGAGGCTGCTATTATTTCCACGTGTAATCGTTATGAGTTTTATGGGACAACCGATGACGTTGCAAAGGCACAATCTGAAATCCTAAAAAGACTATCTCCGCCCTCTAAGCAACACGACAAGACAGAACAACCTTTCCCTTTTTTTTATGTAAAACAAGACGAGGATGCTATTGAACATCTTTTCAACGTCGTCTCAAGCCTTGATTCTCAACTAATTGGAGAAACGGAAATAACAGGACAGGTTAAAAAAGCTTATAGCGCAGCTCTTGAGAAAAAAACCACTGGTTTTTTTCTCAACAAGCTTTTTGAACGCGCTTTTTTTGTAGCAAAAAGAGTAAAGACGGAAACAAAAATCAGTCATGGAAATATTTCATTGGGCTCTGCTGCTGTTGGTTTGGCCAAAAAAAATATTCGACGATATTTGTTCTCGAGAAATTCTGCTTTTGGGAACAGGGGAAATTGGAAGGGCTGTTTTGTCAGCTCTGAAATGTCGCGGTTTGTCTAAGGTTTTTATTGTTAATCGCACCTTCTCAAAAGCAAAAACCATGGAATCCCAAGACTATGGCCACGCCATTCCTTTCGAAAACATGGAGGAGGTTCTTTCTCACACGGATATTGTTATCACAGCAACCTCTGTTCTTATGAATGCTTTTTTGGCAGAAAACCTTAAAAAAACGATGGAACAAAGAAAAAACATGCCATTATTTCTCGTAGACCTTGGTATTCCACGCAATATTGACCCAAAAGCCCAAGACCTTGATAATATTTATCTCTATAACCTTGATGATCTTAAAATGATTTCAGAACAGGCTCTTTTAGGGCGAGAAGCCCATATCAAGAAAGCAAAAAATATCATTGATGAAGAAACGGGCCTGTTTTATGCAACGCACCTGAAAAAAAACACCTTGTGACCTTAAGAGGAGCCTTTATGCTAGACGATAAAAAACTAAGAAAAATGTTTTCTAATAAAAAGTTTTTAAGAAAAAATGAATTTGCTGTTTTGACAAAAAACATTGTATCTTTTGTTAAACAAAATCAAAAGATTGTCATAAGCCTTGCTGTTGTGGTTGTCTTTCTTGGCATGGCCATCCCGGTCGCTAACTGGTACAAGCTTAATAAAATGGAAAAGTTTAACAAGGCTCTTTTTTCTGCTGAAAAAAGTCTGAAAAAAGAAGAGCTTTTCCAAAACATTTTAACAAACTATAGCAACTTGCCAGCAAGTGAAATTGCACGCTTAAAACTTGTTGACGACCTCTTCAGTCATCAAAAAGAAGCTGAAGCTCTCAAAGTAATTGATGAAGGGCTTCGGGGCAATGGGCAAACAATTTTCAAAACATTATTGGTCTTACAACAAACCAACCACTTAAAAGAAAAAAATGATTTCTCCCTTGCGGCAAGCTTTATCAAACAAAATGAACCAAAAGTTCTAAAAACTTTTTTAAATCAAATACGCCTTCTCCGTGGTGATTTGCTCCTTTTAGCACAAAACAAGGAAGAGGCTCGAAAGACATTTGAAACGGTTGCTCGGTTTTCTGAAACAGATGAAAAGCAACAAACCTCTCTCGTAGACTTTGATTCACAAGCAGCAACAACAGCAAAAGAAAAACTGCTACTTATGGATTTGGGTGTATTATAATAAAAATGAAAAAAAACATCTTTTTAACCTTTTGTTTCGTTCTATTAATTCCTGTTTTCAGCGCAACAGCAAGCGATCAAGGTTTTTCGTTGCCCTCAAAAAAAGCGTTCAAAACACAAAATTTAACCCTCCTTTCCCCTTCTTGGACAACGGCCTTAAAACAAGGCGCGCCTGCAAAGCGCTATTATCCAGAAACAAATAACCCGACGCTAAAAGACGGCATCGTTTACATTGGCACACATGCCGGCCTTTTTTATGCTGTTAATCTTTCGGGCAGGGTTTTGTGGGAACATGAAAACCCTGAGGGCATCGCCTCAACAGCAAGCGTTTCAAATTCTTCTGTTTTTTTTACAGACCTGGGCGGACACCTCATTTGTCTGAACAAAATCGACGGCACACAAAAATGGAAAAGATCCCTCAATACTGAGGCCCTTGATAAACCGCTGCTCATGGACAATAAAATCTATCTTGTGAGTGGCGAGCAAACTATTTTTGCCCTTTCACAAACAGATGGCCAAACGGTCTGGAAAAAACAACTTAACACACATATTAAAAAACTCACAATCCGAGGGCAGGCAGAAATAGTCGCAGAACAAGCCGCTCTTTATGTGGGGCTGGCAGACGGCCTCCTTTATAAACTCAACAGCATCAATGGAAACACGCTTTGGTCAAAGAATCTAAATGTTCCTTTAAGCACCTTTAAAGACATTGATGCCTCTGTCGTGCTTTCTGGAGATTCTATTTATGTTGGCGGCTATTTTGGAAAGTTTTATCGTCTCAATAAAAGCAATGGCAACATTGTTTGGTCCACAGATATAACAACAGGGGTTTCAGCTCTTGTTTTGGATGCTCTTGTTGTTGTTTCAGATACAAATGGCGCTGTTCACGGCCTCGAAAAAACTACGGGCAGGCCTCTCTGGTTTACAGAGCTTGGGACATCGGTCGTCTCTACGCCAACACTTTTTCAAGACATGATTTTTGTAACTGTTTTTGATAAAAACGCCTATCTTTTAGATGCTGCTTCAGGGCACCAAGTCCAGAAGCTTGTTGTCTCAAAAGGTTCTTTAAACAAGCCTGTAGTTTTGGATAACAAGGTTCTTGTCTACACAAATGATGCAAAACTAGTTCTTCTTACAGAAAAATAAAAAAACTCTTTCTTTTATTCGCAAGCTTTGCTTTAAGGCCTCTCGGAGGGATGGCCGAGCGGTTTAAGGCACCGGTCTTGAAAACCGGCGTGCGGCAACGTACCGTGGGTTCGAATCCCACTCCCTCCGCACTTTATAAAACCCCATCTACAGAAATGTAGTTGGGGTTTTTTATTTGATAATCTTTGAAGGGATTCGAACAGTTTTTGCCGCCACAGGTTCAGTGAGCGCATGCAAAAAGCATCTTACCACTTTTGTGGTAAGGTGTTTTTTTTCACAAATCAATCGACTCGCCCCGCCCTTTTAGGCGTGCCCCTGTTTTGATAGAGGCAAGAAATCTTGATCGTAACATGTCGCTTAGAAGCGCTCTTTTTACGGGCGACAATTTGAGAAAGGCGCCCAGAAAACCACGCATAAATTTATGTGTAATTTTATTTACATCATCAAATAACTGGTTTTGAAGCGTGCCCCTTTCCAGGCTCTGTAAAATTACTCGCTCAAAGGTTGTTTCGGGATAAAGTGGTTTTTGCTTCCTTGTCTTTAGCTTAATAGCTTCCTGAGAACACCTAAGACCGCACACGCCACAACCGAGACAATATGTTTCATCAATAATAGGCGTTTTATGTTTCTCAAAAGCTATCGCTTTTATGGGACAAGAGAGAGCACACTTCCCGCACTTGTTACATTTTTCTGCGTTTATATATGGAAGCTGAGTAGAGGTTACAACAGTGTTGGCATAACCAAAGCGACTGATTCCCTGAAGCATGTGGCAACAGCAACCACAACAATGACACATGAAAGAAACATTTTTCTTAACATTGTCCGCGTTTAAAACAAGCCCCTTTTCACGAGATCTTTCAAGAAGATCTTTCATTTCCTCTTTTGATATCTCTTTTGCCAAATTGTTTCTAATCAAATAATCAGCAGCGCCACCAAAAGAGGTACAAGACTCCAAGGGAGCATCACATTTTTTTTCGCCCAAGTGCATTTTTTCATGACGACAAGAGCACACGCCCAAGGAAAACTTATTGGACGTCTCTATAATTTCACTCGCCTTCTCGTAATCGAGAACCTCTACAAAAGACTCTTCTTCTAACAGGCCTTCATGGGCAAGCGTTCGTGCCAGGCCAATACGCTCACCTCTTTTCAGGTTGGCCGCAAAAAAAAGGTCTGACGAGGACATATACTCATGAAAAAGATGCGCTAAAGTTTTCATATCAACGTCAGCACCTGCCCTCATCATAGAAAATTCAAATATTCCTATAACAAATGGAGAGGGCATATAATAACGAACGCCCTTAATAACCAAATCAATAACGAGCCCTTTCGAACAAAGCTGGTTGAGACGTCGGTTTGTTTTGTCTTTATTTGTTTTCGTACTTGCCGCTATGCGCTCCAATCGAGACAGGCCATAGGGCATCTTTACAATAAGTTCTGCTTCTTCTAATGAATAAAGGTACTTGAGAATATTATATAAGGCATCATTATAGGGCGCGCGAATGGTAAGACCATCGATTTTATTGCCGAGTTTTTTATATAAATCTTTTGATGATAGATGGCCCATAATAATAAATGCAAAAGAAGCAACCAGGCCAAAGCTTTTCAGGCCCCGCTTTTAGGAGAATATTTTACGCCACGAAACAATAGCGTTATTGGTGTGTTTTTATATTCTGCAAAATAGTCTTTTTCTGTTTCAAATGAAAAAAATGGTTTCAATCCATTGTCAACGCAGCCTTCAATGATTTTTTCTGCATAAACATGCCCTGCTTGCAACGCTCCAAAATAACTAGAAACAGAGTTATCAGATAAAAATGTTTCAGAAGGGTTTTGATTAAAAAGAATATGTTCGAGTTGTGGATGGCGCAATGACAAAATTAAATGCCCCCCGTTTCTTAACAAGGAACATGCTTTCTTTATAAAGCCTGGCGTCAGCAAATTGGACTGCAAAGCAAACGGGCAAATGACAACATCATAAAAATCAGATCTAAGCGGCATTTTATCTAAGTCGCCCATAACAAAGTAAGGCATCTCTAATTGTTGCTTTGGCTTTATCGATGTATAGCAATAGCTTAACAAGTAATTAGGGTTTTTTGTGAGGGTTTTTTTAAAAATGTATTTATGAAGGCCGTCGTAAAAGAATAGCACCCTCTTTCCATAAAGAGCTGGCAACAGTGATTCCATCTTATCAGATTCTGAAAAGAGCTGTATTTCATTTAGTTTTTGTTGTGGTAACGTATTGAGAAAGTGGTGGTATCGATATGATCCTACCAAGTCTTTTTGTGAGGCAAATATATTTTTAAACTTTAAAATTGCCGCCATACATTCCTTTAATCGCTATATGTAATTCTGTTAATAAGGTCGTCGATTTCTTTTTCATCAAGGGTTTCACCTGGTCTTGTTTCAAAATTTTCGCTTGAAAGCTTTTCAGACTCCAGATCCATCAGCAAATCTTTTAGGGAGGGTGGTTCGGCATCGCTTTGCTTGTATTCTCTTGTATTTTTTCTTTCCGCAACAAAACTTTCCTGTTGTGCTTTCCTTCTTTCAAGCATTTTTCTTTTTTCAGAAATCAAAACATCATCGTCTTCAGATAAATATGCTGGTGTTTTTTTTGCTTGGTTAGCTTCTCCTGCAAACCCCTCATAGAGTTTTTTGTATTTATTAAAATATTCCTCTTCTTCGGGTGAGCGTTTTGGTGCCTGTGGTGATTGTAATTCCTGTGACTCTTGTCGTTCTGGATCTAGATCTATTTCAGGGCTTATTACAAAATCATGGTCGGAATCTGACCTTGAAATGATCTGTCTCTCTTCTTCTATTTCAAGAATCTCATCCTTGTCCTTTGTTTCCATTATTTCATAGTCACCCAGGCTACAGGGCTCTTCTTCTATTTCAATTTCATCAGAGGCTGTAAAATAGTCTTCATCTTGCGTTTCCATAACATCTTCAAGCACAGGCTCTGGTAAAAACTCTTCTTCATAAACGACTTCTTCAGAAAAATAATCGGGGACCTGGTTTCCCAAAAGATCTTCAAAAGAGCCGTGCTTGGGCGCTGCTTTTGGAATTGGCTTTGGCTTCTTTTTTGCCGTTTCAGTTTGAGATAAGTTAATATTTGTTTCTATAAGACCGCGAACGATGTTTCGTTCCTTCTTGTTTCGCTGAAGAAATTCTTCCTCCTCTATTTTTGTTAACTCTCTGTTGTTGGTGTTGGTGTTGGTGGTGCTTGCATGGTCTGCTAGGGCGTTTTTCGCTGCTGTCTGTGGAAAGCGCCTCAACCTCTCAAAGTCACTGTAATCAATGATCACGCGCAGTGGCTTGTTATTCTTGGTTATTACATAGTGAGCTCCGTTATCTCCCAGAATATTTGCAAAGTTAGCCCGCGCCTCAGTAACATTAATAACCTTTACAGTTCCTTTTTCTCGGTCTTTATATTCTATCATTTTTTTATTTAGCATTATTTATACGAAGATGTGTTTTTCGAAGCAAGCGTTGCCTTTTTTGTTTCTGTCTGTACAATATAACGAACACTGGCTAATGTAAAGAAATTTATAAACAAATTTGATATCTTCCACAGGCCGGCCGGAAACAGCGCTCCTTGTTGGCCTTTGTCCGTTTATTCTGTACGTAAATGTCTGGCTGCGGGGCTATTATAAGCTCTTTCTAGTGAGGGCCTGTCCTCTTCCCTGTCTGTCGTCCTCTGCTCTTGTGTTGTCGTATAAACACACTGGCGGCGGCGGCGCCTGTTTTTCTTGTCGCCCATCTGGTCGTATAAATAGTTTTCTGGCCCTTATTATTATTTGCTTTTTTATTCTTTGAATTTAAGTTTTCATAGCCCGTTGGCTTTTGCTTTGTTAGTGTCTCTAATTCATATGCTTTTTCGCGTTGTGTTTTGGCTGTGTTTTTGAGCAAACAATCCTATGATATTGATCTTTTTCGTCCTAATAATGCCCTTTTTTGCTAAACATTCACATTAACTCTTTATAGTTTTTTGCTTAAAGCAGCTATTGACCTGCTTTTGTTGTACTTTATTCTGTACAAACTTATGGGTTGGGGCTGCTCTCTGCTTTGGGGTGACTATAAAAGGTCTTTGAGGTGTTTTGCTGTATGTGATTGTTTTGATTTAATTATTTCCTCTGGCGCTCCTTGAACAACAATTTTTCCCCCATCATTACCGCCATCTGGGCCTAAATCAATAATATGGTCCGCTAGTTTTATCACATGCAAATTGTGTTCTATTACAATAACTGTATTTCCCTTGTCCACAAGCTCATCAACGACCTCCATCAGCATCTTTATATCTTCAAAATGAAGCCCTGTTGTTGGCTCGTCTAATATATATAAAGTTCGTCCTGTTGATCGCTTTGACAGCTCTCGTGATAATTTTATGCGCTGCGCCTCTCCCCCTGAAAGGGTCGTGGCTGCCTGGCCAAGCGTGATGTAACCCAGCCCTACCCTCATGAGTGTGTCTGTTTTTCTTTTTATACTTGGCACATTTTTAAAAAAGTCAGACGCCTTTTCTACGGTCATATTTAAAACATCGGAGATGTTCTTACCCTTATAGGCAACGCTAAGGGTTTCACTATTAAAGCGCTTACCCTGACAAATTTGACACTTAACAAAGACGTCTGGTAGAAAATGCATTTCAATTCTAATTAAACCATCACCATCACAGTGATCACAGCGCCCGCCTTTTACATTAAAAGAAAACCTGCCGGGCTTATAACCTCTTGCCTTTGATTCTGGTAAGGCACTAAAAAGATCTCTAATATACGCGAACAGCCCTGTATAGGTTGCAGGGTTTGATCTTGGCGTTCTTCCTATGGGTGATTGATCAATGCTAATAATTTTGTCTATTTCCTCAAACCCCTCAAGGCTGTCATATAAACCACACCTTACTTTTGACTTGTGAAGCTTTCTCATCAATATCGGATACAATGTCTCATTAATAAGCGTTGATTTTCCAGAACCAGATACGCCTGTAACACAAATAAGCTTACCCAAAGGAAAGATGGCTGTTATATTCTTTAAATTGTTTTCTCTTGCTCCTTTCAATATTATGCGCCCCAAGCTCCCTGCTCTTCTCGTTTTTGGAACTGCGATTTCTTTTTTATGTGTAATGTATTGCGCTGTAATTGAATTCTTTTGCTTTCCAAGTTGTGCTGGGGTTCCATTAAAGACAATATTGCCGCCGTGCACACCAGCTCTGGGCCCGAGGTCAACTACATAATCCGCGGCCTTAATGGTCTCTTCATCATGTTCAACCACAATCACCGTATTTCCTATGTCCCTTAAATGTTTTAATGTTTCTATTAATTGCTTATTATCTTTTTGGTGCAAACCAACGCTTGGTTCATCTAAAACATAAGTAACGCCCACCAATGCTGATCCTATTTGTGTGGCCAGCTTAATTCTCTGCGCTTCGCCGCCGGATAATGTGTGGCTCTTTCTATTTAATGTCAGATAATTTAGGCCTACATCTAACAAAAAACCCAGTCTCAGTTGAATTTCATTAATGATTGGTGTCGCTATTTCTTTGTTTGTCTTCAAGAGGTTAAGTTCGTTTAGCTTGTCATGTAGCTCCTTTGTTGTGATTTTTGTATAGTCATAGATGTTGTCCTTTTGTATTCTTATATTTAACCCTTCGTCCTTTAATCGACTACCGTTACAGCGAGCACAAGGTTGATAATTCATGTATTTTACAATTTCTGTTCTCA
>JAHJDR010000127.1 GCA_018812345.1 bacterium
CTTATATCCAACAAGTGGAGGATGACATACGTGGCAAACTGTTTGCCCTAACAAATATATTTCTTAAAACAGGATTTGGTTTAGGCTTTATAGTGGTGCCTCTCGTTATTAACGTGTTAGCCCCAGTCTATACAGCCTTCATTTTTCACGGATTAGTTGTGTTGATATGTCTTTTAGGATTAGTCAGTTTTAAAAGACTTAATAAAGTTTATAGCTCTAACACTGAACACTGGACACTGAACACTGGACACTAAGCGACAGCCTTCACTATATAATCCACAATATCTTTAATTGATGCCATGTGCTCAACATCTTCATCAGGAATTTCTATATCATAGGCTTCTTCAACTTCCATGATGAGTTCAACGATGTCGAGGCTATCGGCACCCAGATCGTCAACAAACTTAGACTTTAGTGAAAAATCATTTTCACGAAGGGATAGTTGATTTGCAACGATGGTAAGAACCTTTGATTCAATCGATGCTTTTGTCACCGATTACTCCACTTCCATAGCAATTACTTCTTTATTTTTGTAATAGCCACAGTGGGGACAAATGCGATGAGGTAGTTTTGAGCTTTGGCAATTTGAACAAACACAAATATCACGAACGTGTGCGCTGTGATGTGAACGTCTCATGCCTTGACGCGACTTAGATGATTTTCTTTTTGGTACTGCCATAATAACTCCATTTTTAAGGGCTGCATATTTAATATTTTCAAGAGGTTAATGTCAAGTAGCTTAATTCATCTTTAGTTTTTTAAGTGGGGCCCAACGAGGATCCACGGTATCATTTAGGGTGATATGGGGGTTATTTGTTTGAATTAGTTGACATTTTTCAGAATCTTGACAGTAATAATTGTATTTGAGTTCCAGGGCTATTTCGTCATTGAGTAGAGATTCTAAATCAATAGAGTCGTTTTCATAAAAACAAAAATCCAAGTCATCACGAGTGAGTTCAAGCTCATCTTCTTTATGATGCTTTTTAGATCGCTCATCCTCATGTAGGGGGGCTAAATGTGCTGTAAAGTTGATGTTCTCATGCGTTTCAATTTCTTTGCCACAGCGTGCGCAACAGGGATAATGCACAAAAGAAATTTTCGCATCAATGTCGATATTGAGATTAGTGCGCAAAAAATTCATTTTTCCCTGAATACTTTCCAAATCAAATTTCTTAAAGGGAAGTACATTTTGTAAGACAGTGGTAACCCATTCTTCTGTTTTGTTTAGAAAGAGGGTGTAGCCTTTAATTGGGGAAATTTGATTTACATTCAACATTTTCATAGCGCGGACTTTTAACAATTATGCGAAGTATTTGTCAATGAGGGAACGGGGTCGCAGGAGCTCGGGTTCTCTGGTTCGCTGGTTCTCGGGAGATAATAAATTGTTCCATCTCAACCCGAGACCCCGCGAACCTGCGATTCACGAAATATTCCTTTATTTTTATCTAAGCCTTAACTATTGACGCAGTCCTATGGATAAAAAAACAATTTCGATAGCCTCTGATCATGCAGGGGTAATACTTAAACAAAACATTGTTAACCATTTAATAAATAATGGTTATTTAGTTAAAGATCATGGGCCCATGGATGAAAATCGTGTGGATTATCCTGACTATGCTAAACTCGTTGCCCTTGATGTTCAAAACAATCAGGCGAGTTGTGGTATTCTTGTGTGTGGATCAGGCATAGGCATGGCCATTACAGCTAACAAATTTAGAGGTGTTCGCGCAGCCAGTATTGTTGATACCTGGTCTGTTGAAATGACTCGCAAACACAATGATCTGAATGTGCTTTGTCTCGGTGCGCGTGTTTTAGAAAAAGAGCAAGCATTTGAGATTATCGATATTTATCTTAAGACTGAATTTGAGGGTGGACGACATTCAGATAGATTGGCTAAGATAGCGGCATTTGAGAAATGAATACGAGCCGACGAGCCGATGATCCAATGATCCGATGAAAGAATACGTCGGGGCGTTGGCGCGTCGGAGCATCGGAGCATGAACGGAGTGGTAATGAATTTCGAATTAATTAAAGAACAAGATAAAGAGATTTTTGATGCGATAATTGGTGAGGTGGATCGTCAAGAAACTAAACTAGAAATGATTGCCAGCGAAAATTTTGTATCAAAGGCTGTTATTGAAGCATTAGGTTCTCCGCTCACAAATAAATACGCAGAAGGTTATCCGCATAAGCGCTATTACGGAGGTTGTGAGTTTGTCGATATTGCTGAAGATATTGCTATTGAGCGCGCCAAAAAACTTTTTGGTGCAGAGCATGTTAATGTACAACCACACAGTGGCTCACAGGCAAATATGGCCGTTTACATGGCTGTTCTTGAGCCTGGTGACACCTTTATGGGCATGAACCTTTCCGAAGGTGGCCATCTCACTCATGGTTCTCACGTTAATTTTTCTGGTCGTTTATATAAAGTTGTTCCCTATGGATTAAATCCCGAAACAGGTCGTATTGATTATGACCAAGTGAGAGCTTTAGCAAAACAAAATAATCCCAAAATGATTATGTGCGGTGCTTCTGCCTATCCTCGTGACATTGATTTTAAGACTTTTAAAGAAATTGCTGATGAGGTTGGTGCTGTGCTTGTTGCTGATATTGCTCATCCAGCAGGACTGGTGGCAACAGGTCTGCATTCGGATCCTGTTCCTCACTGTGATTTTGTAACCACCACAACACATAAAACATTACGAGGTCCTCGCGGTGGTATGTTGATGTGCAAAGAAGAGCATGCCAAAAAAGTAAACTCACGTATTTTCCCCGGTATTCAAGGTGGACCGCTCATGCATGTGATTGCGGCTAAAGCTGTTGCCTTTGGTGAAAACTTAAAACCAGAATATAAAGAATACTGCGCTCAAGTTATTAAAAATACACAAGCCTTAGCAAAAGTCTTTATGGAAAAAGGTTTTAAACTTGTGAGTGATGGAACAGATAATCACCTCATTTTAGTTGATCTGACCAAGCAGGATATTACCGGCAAAGATGCTGAAAAAGCCTTAGAGCGCGCATGTATTACAACAAATAAAAACACAGTTCCTGGTGAACAGCGTTCTCCTTTTGTGACAAGTGGTATTCGTGTGGGAACAGCAGCCTTGAGTACACGTGGTATGAAAGAAGCTGAAATGGAACTCATTGCTGGTTGGATGACAGATATAATCTTAAATCCCACAGATGAAACACTAGCCGATCATACCCTGGGAAGCATTAATGAACTCTGCAAAAAGTTTCCATTGTATCTATAATAATTGCAGCTGAAAGCTCAAAGCTCAAAGCTCAAAGGAAGAAGAACCCTTTCAGCTTTCAGCTTTCAGCTATCAGCTTTTTCAGTATGAAATGTCCCTTCTGCCAACATGAAGATAGTAAAGTGATTGATTCACGTGTGTCTACTGAATCGAATAATATCAGACGAAGACGCGAGTGTGAAAAATGTGAAAGACGTTTTACAACTTATGAACGCATTGAAGATATTATGCCCATGGTGATAAAAAAAGATGGGCAACGCCAAGCTTTTGATCGAAATAAATTGTTAACAGGCATTACAAAGGCTTGTGAAAAAAGACCTGTATCTGTCGAGGCCATTAATACCATCGTTTCTTATGCTGAAACAACGCTGCAAGACAGAGAAGCCAAAGAAATTCCCTCAACAGAAATTGGCATTCTCGTTATGGACAAACTCAAAGACCTTGATCATGTGGCCTATGTTCGTTTTGCATCAGTTTATCGAGAGTTTAAAGATATTAATGAGTTTATGAATGAACTACAAGGGCTGCTAAAAAAATAATCTTTGATTATTTTTTTAGATTGAAAAGTGAAAAATACATAATTGAAAATTGAAAAAGGAAAGGGAGCTAAAGATAACTGAGTCTCGTAGTTATTAATTTTACTAGAGACCAGCGACTAGCCCTTCGACAAGCTCAGGGTTTAACGACGACGAGCGAGCAACTTATGACTAATATTTCAGAACATAAAGAATACATGCAAATGGCACTTAAGCTAGCCCAAAAAGGTGCCGGTCGTGTCTCCCCCAATCCCATGGTGGGGGCGGTTATTGTTAAGTCTGGTACGGTTGTTGGCAAAGGGTACCATAAAAAATATGGTTCGCATCACGCTGAAATTAATGCCCTAAAGCAAGCAGGAAATAAGGCTAAAGAGGCAACTCTTTATGTCACATTAGAGCCTTGTTTGCATTTTGGCAAAACACCTCCTTGTGTTGATGCCATTATAAATGCGGGCATCAAGCATGTGGTCATGGCTATGAAAGATCCTAATCCGTTGATCAATGGCAAGTCAGTCACAAAACTCAAAAAAGAAAAAATCAAAGTAACTATTGGTGTTTGTGAAAAAGAAGGTAGAGATCTTAACAAATCATTTATTAAAAGTGTTACTGAGAAGAAACCGTATGTTATGGCTAAAGTGGGACAGAGTTTGGATGGTATGATTACCACTCAAAAAGGTAAGCAAGGATGGATTACAGGTGAAAAATCAAAGCAATATGTTCAAAAGTTAAGAGCAGAGGTTGATGCAATCCTCGTTGGTGACGAGACGATAAAAATAGATGATCCACAACTCAATGTTCGCAAAGAAAACAGACCACAACCTCTGCGAGTTGTTTTAGATCCAGAATTAAAGATCAGCCTGAAAAGTCGTGTGTTTCATGTACGCGGTGGATCCGTTATTCTTATGTGTGGACTCAAGAATGACCATAGAAAAGTCGTAGGTTTAAGGAAAAAAGGAGTAGATATTATAGCCAATGTTCCCGTAACAGGAAAAAAACTCAGATTATCATCAGTGCTCAAGAAATTGTATGAAAGAAATATCCAAAAGATTCTTGTTGAAGGTGGGGCGCAAGTTTTTCAATCTTTTTTTAAAAAAAATCTTGTAGATGAATGGCAAATTATTGTGGCTCCAAAAGTTATCGGTGACCAAGGCTTGTCATGGATGCGCAAGGGAGATGAGAGAAAGCTCACAGTAGAAGCTGTGAAGTCATTAGGTGAAGATGAATTGTTTATTTGTTCGGGCCGATGAGCCTATGGGCCGATGGACCGATGGAATACAGTATTATTAGGTTTTGTTATTTCGTATATAATTATACGGACAACGGAAACCGGAAAACGGAAACCGAGTATGTTTACAGGAATCATAACAAACACAGGTAAAATTACTAAATGGAAACCAGCACCCAGTGGTGGGCGCATGGGCGTTAAAGCTAAACGCAAGTATCCGGGAGTTAAAATTGGGGAAAGCATTGCCATTAATGGTTGTTGTTTGACTGTTGTGGGTCAAAAGAATGATGTTATCGATTTTGATATATCTGATGAAACGGTTCGCAAAACAGCTTTTTTAGATTATGGTCCTAACAAAAAAGTGAATTTGGAAAGAGCTATGAAGGCCAAAGATGCCCTTGGTGGTCATTTTGTTTTAGGACATGTTGATGGTGTGGGTACCATCAAGGCTGTGAAGATTAATCCTGGCTCCGTTGAATACACAGTGCAATTTCCCAAAAAATTTGCCCATCTTTTAATTGATAAAGGTTCTGTATCTGTTGATGGTATTTCACTCACTGTGTGTAACTTAAAGAAAACAACTTTTGATCTCTACATCATTCCGCATACACTTAAAGAAACAATAATGACAGAGTATCAGGTCGGTAAGAAAGTGAACTTAGAATTTGATGTGTTAGGGAAATATGTGGCACGCTTTAAAGAAGTTGGTGTGTGAGTTTTTATTTGCGTTTTCGTTTAGGTCCGTGGATTTTCTGAATCTGGTGTTGCAACAAGTTAATGCGAAGATCTTTGTCATCAATAGCAACAAATAAGGAATCAAACTTCCATTGACCAGAAATCTTTGTGGCCATGACATTAATATCGGCAGATCCTTTTGGCCCTGAGATGGGGATTGTGAAGTTTGCTTGTCCGCTATTTTCTGATGAACTGAGACTGCCAGATACGTACCAAGCCGCTTTTATGGGTTCACCAATGGCTTGTACAACGCCGGGACTTTTTCTGGCTTTTTCAAGCGCGTATTCATAAACATCATTTGATTTGATGAAGTGGAAAACAAAAAATATAATGGCAACAGCCAAGCCTACTATAAGAAGCAATCCAGCAGCACATCCAATGGGTAAAAGGCATCCTGCACGTGTGCCTTCTTTTATTTTCTCCTGTGTTAAGATAACAGGTGGTTTTGCCGCAAGTTTTGTTGTAGGATCTGCATCAGGCTTTTGGGCAATAGTGGTTGTTAATCGTTTTTTTTCTTTCATGTCATTTAGTTGTTTTGTAATTTCATCTAGCATTTGTACCTCTCTGCTAATAGGGTATTCTCTGTGCCGTATATAACCAACGTCCATGGTCTCTTTCTTCGCCTGATACACCATTAATGCCAAGGTGCCAAACAATTTTACCATGGGCTGTGACTTCAAATATATTGCGTCTTTCAACAACAAGCGTATTGCCATTGGGCAGACGACTGGCATTACGAATGACTTTTACTTGGTCTTTTGAGAACTCCCAGACAACTTCATTAGTTTTCATATCCCATTCGATCACGCGGTGTGGATTTTTTAAAGCAAGGAGCAGCTTATTATTGGGTAGCTGATGGGTATCATGCGGGCTCGTGCCAAGCATTTTCCAGTCTACTGACCAAATAACATTACCATTAGGATTGACAATAATTGTTCGGGCGAAGTTGCGTAAATTAATAAGAGTGTTTCCATTTTTGAGTCTTGAGGCACCATTAGTATGTGTCCAGCCTTGATTATAAATGGTATTAAAGGGTGGTTTGTCAAAGCTGTTTTTAGCAGACCACTTCCAGACAATTTCCCCTTTGTTATTAATTTCTTTAACTTGAAAATCTTCTTGAGTATCGTCATTGCCAAAAACAATTAATGTATTACCATTGGGTAGGCGATCAACATCATGTGATACTTTATTATCCTCGTAGGTCCAAACGGTATTGCCTTCTTTATCAATTTCAAAAATGCCTTTGCGTGGCAGTACAAATAAGGTGTTACCATTTTCAAGGCGTTCTACATCAAAACCAGGATTTGTGAATTGGCTCAGATAAGCAGGTAAATAGTATTCCCAAACAACTTTTCCCTCCATAGTGACTTCTACAATACGCGGTCTGTCAGGTCTGTGGTACAAGGCAAAAAGGGTTGTGCCTTTGAATGCTGAGGCTTGCTTATTGAGATCGACATATATGTCGATGTCTTTTTTAGGTTCGCTATATGACTGGGCACCTGCGTGAACAGCACAGGGAATTCCGATCAAGGCAATTATAAGGGGTAGAAAAAATATGAGCAGAATCTTTGAATATTTCATAGAGAATTAAGCAAGTAATTCACAATCCTTAATAACTGTTTCGCGCGTATTATCTGCATAAATAAAATCAAGTTGTTCACATTTTATTTCGCAGTCCTTGGCATAGACAATGTCTGTATGGACCACTTTATCAGGGCTTGAAAAGTCACTAGGACCTGTGTGTCCACCAAAGTGATCACTGCGTCCATAGGCAAAATGAAAACCTGCTTTTTCATCTTCTAAGATGATGCCGGTAACTTTTGCTTTGTCATTCACACCAATGGCAAACTCAGCAATATTACAGCGGGCAGGCTCTCTTTTAAAAAGGGCCCATTGTTCACTGGCAAGCGACATGTTTTCACCTGTAATGCCCACAATCTTATTTCGAAAAACAGTATAAATAAGCAGATCTCCATTCCACATAACAGGAAGCTTTCCTTTAGTCATACTCTCTGGTGATTCATTGGGAACGACATAGACTTCGCCAGAAGGAAGATTGTGAACAATACCGGGATTGCCTTCATGAAGAATGCCATTATCAAGATGAGTGACTTGATCTGTATTGAGATCAAAGTAACACTTATGACCTGAGGAAAAAAAGACTTCAGCGGCAATTGCTTTTGTGAAAAAAGGTTCAAGCCTTTCGCATGTTTTAGCAATTCTAGAATAATCAGCAGCAAGAGCTGTTTGTTCCATGTGTTTAGCAACTCCTGGCATGCTGCCAACGCGAATGGGGTATTGCTTGGCTTTATTCATTAAAGGAGCTGTTGCTGAGAAGGTGGGCATGATGAGAATAATAGTTGTTTCTTTTAAAAGGTCATCTAATGGCATTTCTTCTTTATTAAAGTTGATCGTAGCAGGAAGTTCAGCATTGTTAGTTCCTGTAGCTAAATAGGTAACAATAGGATTGACCTTCATGCCATACTTGTCTGCAAAGCTTGTGATTTTTGTGTGCCACTCATGGGCCATTTCACGTCTGGATTTCCATGCGGGGGTATCTTTAATAGAACCATGTGGTAGATCATACATCACTGTGAGCACATCACTATTTCTTAACTTAAAAACATCATGCAGTAATTTTTCTAGATTAAAGGACATAATAAACTCCATTTATGATCCGATGCACCGATGATCCAACGTTCCGAGGTTATTTTGTCGGTTCATTGGTGCGTCGGCACGTCAGAGCGATTATCCCAAAGCCACATCCAGCGCCATCATCACAGCAAATCCCAACATAGCACCTATAGTGGCCGTATCTGTATTTTTATTCAATTGGGACTCAGGAATTAATTCCTCTACCACAACATAAATCATAGCACCAGCAGCAAATGCAAGTGCATAAGGTAAAATAGGGCGCATGAGAATTACAGCCATTGCTCCCACGACACCAGCAATAGGTTCAACAATACCAGATAGTTGACCATACCAAAAACTTTTCAGTCGTGAAAAGCCTTCTCGTCTTAAGGGAACGGATACTGCAGCCCCTTCAGGAAAATTTTGAATTCCAATACCAATTGCCAAAGCAATTGCCCCAGCAAGGGTTGCTGTAGGAAGGTTGTAGGCCAGGGCACCAAACGCGACACCAACAGCTAATCCTTCAGGAATATTGTGTAGTGTAATAGCAAGGACCAGTAAAATGCTACGGTGCCAACTTGTTTTAATTCCTTCTGCTTCATTTGTGGGAAATCCCATGTGCAAATGGGGAAGTATTTTATCAACAACCCATAAAAAAGCACCACCACCAAGAAAACCTATGACAGCGGGTACCCATGAAGGTAGACCGCCTTGTGCTTCTGCCATTTCAATGGCTGGTGCGAGCAGAGACCAAAAACTTGCTGCAATCATTACGCCAGCAGCAAAACCAAGCATAGCATCTAAAAATTTACGGTTAATGCTTTTAAATAAGAAAACCACACCAGCGCCTGCAGCAGTCATGAACCAGGTAAAGAGTGTGGCCA
>JAHJDR010000018.1 GCA_018812345.1 bacterium
AACCGTTACACTATCAAACGCCAAGGTTTTGGTGTGGTGGATAACTGTTTCCGGCGTGTGATCACCATCATCGTCTGCCAAGTCACCACCATCTTCAGGTTTTATAATCCAAATTGAATTATAAAATGCAGGGTCAGCATCGTCTATTTTTTGTTGTGTTGTGGCATAATTTAAATAGGCTGTAGTGCTAGTTATCTGTTCGAACCCATAATATAAGATATTATCGATTGGACGCATGAAAGTATAAACTGTTGCATTGGCATCTGTAGAAGGTTCTTCAGCATCTATAATCACATCACCTGTTTTATCTAAAAGCTGTATCCCTGCTGTTTCACTCAGAACCCCTACTAAATTATCATTTGTACTAAAACTGAACTTAGTTCCATCTGCATCATCTTCTGTTGCGCGATAATCATTTGCATAATCATTTGCGACGCGCATAACATCTTCTTCATCTGTAGTAATTGAAACAATGTTTGTTCCTGCTATGGAATATAAAGCACCATCAAGCGCTGCCACATCGGTTGGCGTGTTTCTCAAATACATCAAATTAGGCTGAATTGTTTCTTCCGTAACCTCATCAGTCACATAATTCCCATCAGCATCAACTACTGAGATAAAGACACTGGCAACGGATTGATCTACTAGAGGATAAAAACACTCGAAAGAACCATCGTCTTGAATGGGGCAACATTTCTTATCTTCATCATCACAAATCGAAGCCGCAGTTTCTTCCGCATGCGCTTCACTGATTACTAAATTTGAAATCTTCTTAACCATCGACCCTTCGAACCATCGATCCGTCGATCCCTTTTCCAAACATGCTACCTCAGCTTCAAGCTCAATATCCGATATAATAACTTGATCACCATCAGCAAAATCAGCAATCGCATTTTCAAGTCCGACTACAGGAACATTATCCCCACTATCTGATTTAAACGCCAACATGTTCTTTTGCAAACTCGGATTACCTATAGTGGAACTGGTTCCAATCGTGGATCCTTCATCAAAATCAGCATCCGTATCATCATCAACATCAATAATCTCATCACCTAGTCCAGAATCAAACCACCGCGACATCATGACGCCTTGGCAGTTGGATAGGAAGAAAAGGGTTATAAGGAGGATTATGAGTTTGTTATTCATATTCATAATACTGTTCTCGTCATCGGAGCATTGGCGCGTTGGAGCGACGGCTCATTTCATCTTCCCGCCAACTGAAAAAATTGGATGTTCAGTTGACAAACCTGATCCACTGTTAAAAATTCATCAGAACTTTGCTTTTTTTCTTTATCTAAATAAAGCTCATCAATATCGCTTTGTTTTAAAGGCTTTTGTACTATATCCTGAACCTCTTCTCTAAACTGAGCTATTTTCTTCTGAATGAGTTTAAATTTTGCAGGAGATATACTCATGGTCATGCCTGATATATCACGTTCTTTTGCTGGTTTATTGAGTGCTGAAAAACCATGATTAATCATGCGTCTGTGATACGCAATAACTTCATGACCAACTTTTTGACTTTGTGTTTTAAGTTGAGTGTCTTTGAGAACGCAGCGCCCATTTTTAGTTATTTCAATAAGTTCAATTTTCTGTAATATGTCTAAAGCTTCCTTCGCATCATCGCTTGTTATATTCGGTTGAATGTTTTTGGCAATCCATTCTGGATCAACTTGGAAATAGGGCAGATTAACCATTTCTCTAACAACGGGATAAAACCATTTTGAAAAATAAACCTTTTGAGTATCATTAAGGAGTCTTACATCTTGGTACTCTTTAAAAGAAGCAAGTCGTTCATAGTGTTTAGTCTTTACATCATTTTCTTTGGCTTGATTAAAGAAAACCAGGTTTTCAAAGTAATCATATTGACGTCCTCGCAAACTCAGAACACGAGCAATTTTTTTTACGCTTTGATAGCTTAGATTTCTTTTGTCTTTAATGACAAGCTGCAAAAAATTTGATGTGTTAAACCCTGCTTGTCTGGAGAATACACGAAAGGAAAAGGCGTTTGGGTTCTTTTGTTTTTGCGACTGATAATAGTCTAAAAGTAGAGTTCGATAGTTCTCATATGTGAAAATATCGTGTTCCATATAGTAGTGTTCTCGATTATTTCATACAAAAGTTGTGCATTTTGTGAAACAAATAAAGACAATATCATGATTAACCGTATACAACAGAACACACCTACCTAGATTTGTATAACATAAAGAAATCATTGATAAATAAGTATTTTTGCTGTGTTCTAGGCTTGTGGAAAAATATAAATAAGTCCAAGGATTTAGACAGTGTCTAAGAAAAGTAGTGTGTTCTAAAGTATATACTAACAAGTATTATGAACACA
>JAHJDR010000128.1 GCA_018812345.1 bacterium
AGATGCCGCCACCAAAATTAGTTAGTTCAAGGACTTCATAACCTGCATGACCTCCCAACCCAAGAAACCAGCCATGGCTTTTCACAGGTTGTTCTTGAGAAAACACAAGAGAAGGCATGAGAACGATAGTAAATAAAAGAAGCAATAGGAGAGATTTTTTCATACAAGATGTTTAAAACGAAAATAAAAGGTTGTCGAGTTCTGATAGCAGAAATGAGAAGCCCGCCTGTAGCAGAGAGCGCCCAGAACACCACCGACAACAAGACTAAAAACAATGATAATGCTATTTTGCGAATCAAAAAACAGCTTGAGGCCTAAGCCAATACAGAAAAGACCAATAGCATGAATAAGGACCTTGTTCATTTTCTGTGATAGCTTGTGACCAAAGAAAAGGCCCAATAATGAACCAGCAATAATGGCAATGACATTAACAATTGTTCCTAAAGCAAACATGAATTTCTCCTCACCTGGTGTTTTTACACTAGCCGCACGTTAAAAGGTTGTCATCAAAATGATAAAAAGAGTCAATAAACGTGTAATAACCAAGTAGAAGGAAGATAAAAAAAGTGTAATTATCAAATAATATCAAGGGGATTATGTTTTTTAAGTCTTGGCACGTCTGTTGCATAGTTATGAGAGCAACCTTTTTAAAAGATAAAGGGGAGATTATGAAACACTATTCTTATGGGTTATTAATGGTTTTGGCTTTTGTGAGTCTTTTATTTGGTCTAAACAGAACCTCAGATGCCATGGATGTTGATGGTGCTTGGTATGATTTACAGCCTATCGTACAACAATATCATGCAAAAAATTCTGAGTTAAAGGACACGGCACATGCTATTTATCCTGATGAGCTAAAAGCAAAACAAAACAAACATAAAACACAGTCAAAACAACAAGGTCAAAAACAACAACTACATTATGAGCGTTTTCGTTTTAATTTTTTCAAGCTGTAGAAAGTTGTTTTAAAGAATTTCTTGCCACACCAATCCTTCTGCAATATCACAAGTTTGTAAATCGTATTTCGTGGAATGCACAAATCACAAAGAGGAGATGTTATGAAAATAGATTTGTCAGGCAAGGTTGCTGTTATTACGGGCGCTGCAGGTAACGGTCTTGGACGTGCCGATGCCTTTGCATTGGGACAGGCAGGGTGTAAAATTGCAGCTTTGGATGTTGTTGATTTAACAGAGACCATTAGTTTTTTAACCGCAAATAATGTTGAAGCAAAAGCTTATCATTGTGATGTCTCAGATGTTGAAAGTGTAACTCTTGTGATGGAAAGTATTGTTAAAGATTTTGGCACCGTTAATATTGTTATTAATAATGCAAGCATTCTGAGTACGGTAGGTTTTTTTAACGATATTCCTGTTGAAAAGTGGAACAGAGATATCCACGTTAATTTAATTGGATCTGCCAATGTAACAAGAGCTGCCTGGCCCCATCTTATAAAAAACGAATGGGGCCGCGTAATCTTTTTAAGCAGTGTAGCGGGTTTGCGCGGAGGCGCAGGCCAAACAAGTTATGCCGCAACAAAGGCCGGTGTTATTGGTTTGGCAAAATCCTTAGCCCTTGAGGGAGCTCGAAAAAACATCACAGCAAACGTGATTGCTCCGGGTGTGATTGAAACAGAATCTGCTGTAACGTTTATTCGTGCAGACATGCTTGATCGTATGAAAAAGGCTGTTCCTATGCGTCGTTTAGGCAAGCCAGAAGATATTGCCAACACAATAACTTTTCTTTGTAGTGAACAGGCAAACTACATTACAGGACAAGTTTTTGAGGTTGATGGTGGTGGCGGTTTATTTGTTTTTTAATATGACAAAACTTAATATTGATATAACAGAGTACTTTTATTTTGATGAGCAGATGCGAGAACGGTATTCTAAAGATGCTGTTTATCAGGGAACGCCCTCGTGCGTTTATCGCGCAGGTGATTGGGAAACAGTAACAGAGGTTATTGCCCACTGTAATGCAAAACAAACACCGATAACCTTTTGTGGTTCCCAAACATCGATGACAGGGTCTTCAGTTGCTGATGAAGGGCTAGCGCTATCGCTTTCATTAAAAAACAAAATTCTTGATATTGGAAAAGATACTAAGACGGGTACACCTTTTGTCATCACAGAACCGGGCGTTGTTCTTGCTGATTTGAAAAAGGCGGTCCAGGAACAGGGATATTTTTATCCGCCTGATCCGACAAGCTACAAGGAAGCTCTGGTGGGCTCTACTGTTGCGACAAATGCAACAGGAGAGGGCAGTTTTAAGTATGGCCCCACCCGAAAATATGTTCAGGAATTAGAGGTTGTTTTACCAAACGGAACGATAAAAACTCTTGTCAGGCAAAAAAATGTTCCCGTTTTAATTTTAAAAAACACAGCAGGTTATTGTCATGAAGGAGAGGAGATTGATGAAATCATTGGTTCAGAAGGAACTCTGGCCATGATAAAAAAGATAAAGCTTAATTTGCTCGAAGATATAAACCCTCATGTTTTTGTGCTTGTATTACCCTTTTCAAATTTTGAGAAAAGCATTCAGGCAGTCTCTTTGTTGTTAAAAAAAGAAACAAAAGCAGTTGCTATAGAGCTGATTGGACCGGGGGCAGCCGATTATTTTAAACGATGTTCTGTTTGTCCAGAAGAGCTTAAGGAAGAAAGAAGCTTTTTATATATTAAAGAAGAGTAAGCTACAGAGGCGGGCTTTAAACAAAAAACTGATGAGTGGTTTAGAATTCTAACCGAAGTTTACCGCCAGGTTGGGGATCATGAGGCCCTAGACCGTGTTTTTTTAGCACAGACCAATAAACAACTTCGAGATATACACGAGTGTCGTCATTATATTCCGCTCATGGTCAACGAAGAGTATTTTCCTTCTATACAACATGGCGGTGGAAAAATTGGAACTGACTGGTGGGTGCCTACGCGTCATTTATATGATATCATGACGAGGGTATATAAAAAAGCATTAGAAATAAAAATTCCTTTTGTTGTTTTTGGTCACATTGGAGATGGTCATCCCCATTGGAATTTTTTAACTAAAAATGCAGAGGAAAATCACAAAGCAAAACTTTTTGTAAAAAGTCAGTATGAAAAAGTTGTTCTCTGTGGGGGAGGTGTGGCTGGTGAACACGGTTTGGGTAAAATAAAAAAAGATTTATTGGCCATACAGCATCCAAGCAATGTCATTCGAAAAATGTTGACCATAAAAAACAAATGGGATTCTAATTGGATATTTGGACGCGGCAATGTTTTTGATTATAGCAAGAAATGAACTATAACTCTCCGCGAGTAACCCAGTCTTCAAGATAGGTGTAACCTTCAATAGCGGTTTCATAAAATTTTAATAGCTTGCCAGATTCTTTAAAAGAAATTTGTTTTGCATGAACGGCTTTTTCGACTTGTTGGTGCATCAAGTCTAATAGGTCGTCGACATCATATTGCACATAGCTTAAGACTTCTTTAACAGTATCACCTCTTACAATAGCATCAATGACAGGTTGGCCCTTGTTGTCGGTGCGCACATGAACAGCATTTGTGTCTCCAAAAAGATTGTGCAAATCACCAAGGGTTTCTTGGTACGCACCAACGAGAAAGGCGCCAATATAATACTCTTCTTTATCATCTAAGGGATGAAGCCTAATCGTGGCATTTCCTTTTTTGGGACCAATAAATAAATCAATTTTACCATCACTATCGCAAGTGATATCAGCGATAATGGCGCTTGCAGTCGGTTCTTCGTTAAGTTTGTGAATAGGCATTATAGGAAATTGTTGTTCAATAGCCCAGTGATCTGGCAAAGATTGAAACACACTAAAATTTCCAAAATAAGTATCTGAGAGAATTTTCTCTAAATCTTTTACTTCATCTTGGTATTCTTCATCTTGTTTCAGAATAGTCATACAGCGCTTTAGTGAGCTAAAATAGAAGTCTTCTGCCATGCCGCGTTCTCTGATGTTCATGTAGCCTAATCCAAAAAGGTTTTGACTTTCTTGAAAGTTAGAAATGGCGTCATGATAGTGTTCCATGACTTTTGTTGATTGTTTCTCTCGCTGCAGGGCTTTGCGTATTTCTAAAAGCTCTCTTAAGGGTTTTGGCGAATTTTTTTTAAGCTTTTCTGGGAGTTTGCTGCGGTCATAACCAGAATAGCCCAACGCTTCAAAAATAAGCACAGAGTGATGAGCGGCTACAGCACGACCACATTCCGTATAAATTGTGGGGCAGGCGACGTTTGTTTCATCACAGATTTCTTTAATTTGAAAGACAACATCATTGGCATATTCTTGGAGATCATAATTGGCTGAGCTATCGTGGTTTGTCGCGGTCCCATTATAGTCAACCCCAAGGCCACCGCCAACATCGAGAATTTCAAGAGGAACATCGAGTTTGATGAGCTCTGAATAGACACGAGCGGCTTCTTTTAAGGAGCGTTTTAATGTGCTGATATCTGTGATTTGTGATCCTTGATGAAAGTGCAGTAACTTAAAACCGTCTAGCAAATTATGCTTTTTAAGCTTTTCAACACCGCGAACAAGTTCGTTAATTGTAAGTCCAAATTTTGAGCGGAAGCCCCCTGATTTTTGCCAACGACCAGACCCTGTAGCAGAGAGTTTGATACGAACGCCAAACTGTGGTTTAACATCCATTCTTTTAGAGACAGTAACCAAGGTTTCGAATTCCGAGAATTTTTCAATCACTGGGAAGACTGCTTTACCAATTTTTGTTCCCATCAGAGCAATTTCAAAATACTCTTCGTCTTTATAACCATTGCAAATGATTGGCATATCTTGTTTTTGTGACAGGGCAAGAATAGCTAATAGCTCTGGTTTTGAACCGGCTTCAAGTCCATTGCTGTTTTTCAAGTTGTATTTTACAATTTGATCAACAACATGTTTTTGTTGGTTTACCTTGATGGGGTAAATAACAGAATGTTTACCAGTATAATCAAATTCTTTTATAGCATTAGCAAAAGCTTCAGAAATGCAACTCAGCCGATGAATGAGAATATCATTAAATCGAAGTAAAAAAGGAGGTTGAATGCTTCGTTCTATTATTTGATCAACAAGTGTTTTGAGGCTGAAATACCTTGTTGGTTTTCCTCTGGGATGAACAACAACATCACCTTTTCTTTTTATGGAAAAATAAGGCGCTCCCCAACCAGAGGTATTATAAATTTCATCAGATTTATTTGTGTTCCACTTAAGTTTTTTCATAGGACTTGAAGGCATCTATAAGACCATTAGGCGGTTAGGTCAAATAGGTCTTGCTAGTTCTTTATTAAAAACAGGATCAATATGCAGGACAAACCCATAGCTTTGAAACCATTTTTCTGCTTTCTCATAAGCTGGAAAGACGCGTTCAACGAGTTGCCAATATTTTTTTGAATGATTTAGATGTCTTGTGTGGCAGAGCTCATGTAAAATAATGTAATCACTAGCTATTGGAGGAGCCATGATCAGGCGCCATGAGAAGTGTATGTTGTTTTGAGCGTTACAAGAACCCCAAATGGTTTTTTGATTTCTAACAAAAACATTGTTGCAATCAAATATTCCTTTATTCAGGTAATGTGTTCGTAAGGGCAGGTAGCGAGTTGCTTTATCTTTTAGCCAATTATTAAGGTCTAAGACGAGCTGGGCTTTGTCCAGCGACGCTTCTTTATAACCCATGAGTATGTGGTCCTTTTTTTCCAGAACATACTGTTTTTTTTGATTAAAATGGGGTAAAATGTTTTTTTCTTGTCCAAAGACCAAGACAGAATTTTTTTTTGTTTTTATATTTTTGATTTTTGATTTTTGTCCATTAACAAATTCGAGTGTTTTTAAAATCCAATCTTTTTTGTTTAGGATAAGCCGGTTTGCTTGTTTTAAAGAGATGTTTCGTGGTGCTTCAATAACAAGCCCCTCTTCTGGCGAGACGAGCAAGCGTTCTCTTTTGATTCTGTTGTTTTTTCTAATAAAAAAATGAACAAAGCAATTATTCAAATGAATACAGCCTGTTTGTGAATCAAAGAGGTCATGTTGGTTCAAATGCTCAATCATAG
>JAHJDR010000129.1 GCA_018812345.1 bacterium
AGCGCGTATGGTCACCTTATCTCCAGGGTAAACCGCTTTACTAAATTCACTTTCAGCATCTGTAAAAAGAGTCAGATATTTTCCATTCTCATCTCCAGAGCCTTCCTGAGACATAAGATAAAGACCAAGGGCAACCACACCAACCTGGCACATACATTCCAAAAGAATCACACCCGGAGTGATCGGGTGATCGGGAAAATGTCCTTTATAGAACATTTCATCTTTTCTAAATGTATACTCTCCGACGATATGGTTTTCATCGACTTCCAATATTTTATCCACAAAACGAAAAGGTCTTTGTTGTGGAATCAATTCAACAATCTGATCACATGTGAGAGGTTTATTAGCCACAATACATTCCTCCATTGATGTGAAAAATACTTCCTGTGCAATAATCCGCCTCTGTAGCAAGAAATTTGACCATCTTACCCACTTCTTCAGGTGTTCCCACACGCCCTAAGGGAATGCGTTTTTTTATTTCGGCTTGAACGTCTTCTGGTAATTCGTCGGTCATTCTTGTTTTAATAAAGCCAGGGGCAATAGCATTGACTAGGATTTGATAAGGAGCCAGTTCCAAGGCTGCTGTTTTAGTAAAATTATCAATAGCTGCCTTTGTCATACCATACACACTTTGAGTTGGATTACCTGTACTACCAATCACGCTCGAAATATTGATCACACGACCTGTTTTTTTGCGTATCATGAAACGCGCTAAGCGTTTGGTTAAGAGCCAGGTGCTCTTCATATTTGTAGCAACAACTTGATCAAAATCTTCTACCTTTGCAGAAAACAAGGGAGCATCAATAGCCATACCAGCATTATTGACGAGAACATGAAGTCCTCCGCGTGCTTTGAGTTCCTCATAAACTGTATCAACACCTTCTAAAGTTGAAAGATCAGCCTTAAGTGTGAAGGCATCACCCAGCTCACGTTTAAGAGCGTCAGCAGCTCCTTCACTATTGTTATAATGAATACCTACTGTAAAACCTGCTTGGGATAAGGCAATTGAGCAGGCCTTGCCAATACCAGTGGCACCACCTGTTACAAGAGCGATTTTTTGATTTGAATCAGTCATTATTTTTCTCCTTGTCTCGCCATAGTTCCATCATCCGTGGAACGAAGGCGGGCTATCTTAGTAAAAGCTCCAACCCTGGCATCCTTGATTGTGTAAATGGGTTCTCCATCAACAAGCACCCTTCCATTAGCAATGGCCAAAGCTGTGCCTGTTTCAGAAAGCTCTGAATACCTTCTTATATCTATTTCGTAGCGCACGACTTTATTATGAGGACGGATCTGACCAAAAAAATCAATTTCCTTTGCTCCCAATGCGCGCCCTGTGCCTTTAGCGCCACGTAGAAAAATATAAAACCCAATCATCTGCCAAACCGCGTCTACACCCAAACAACCTGGTTGAACAGGGTCATTACGAAAATGACATTGAAAAAACCAATCATCTAAATGAATATCCTTTTCGGCAACAATCCTCCCTCTTTTTCCATTATGCTCAATTTCAATAACCCGATCGACCATGAGCATGGGAGGTGTTGGGAGCGTACCGCAACCTTCTTTGGGAGGATCTTCTATAAGATCTCCCCAAGAATAGGCCATAAGCTCTTCTTTAGAAAAACGAGTTTTATCCAAAAATTCACTGTACTTCATTATACGTCTCCTTCCACTGAGATGAGAAGGCCTCCCCAACTCAATCCAGCGCCAACAATACAGAGAGCGATTTCATCACCATGAGAAAACTTGTCCCAGTTTTGCGCTAAAACACAAGGCGCTCCAGCAGCACCACAATTACCATACTCATCAACATTGTAAAAATGCTTCCCCTCTGCAATTTCAGCCTTTTGAGCAACATTTTGTAACATCAACAAATTGGCTTGATGACCAATGAAATTGAGATCTTTTGGGTCACCTTTCATTTTTTCCTTAATCTTTTTCAAAAGCTGGAGCGTCATGCGAATAGCAAACATTTGTACCTTTGAACCATCTTGTACAAAGTGTTGCATTGCCGGAACCACTATTTTCTCCCAGCCAGAGGGGTCTGAAAAAATTACACTCTCTTTGACTTGATATTTTGACGGTACTTTTTTCGAAACAATAGCTGCTGTTGTGGCATCACCAAATAAAACAGCAGAACGTCGATCATTGTAATCCACACAACGAGTCACATTTTCTGGATTGACCACTAAAATGTGTTCAGGAAGAGCTTCCTCTTGCATGGAATTTAAAAAATGAAGTTGAAACACAAAAGTAGGGCAAGCAGAATTGAGATCAAAGGCTGGCGCTTTTATTCCAAGCTCTGCCGCAATCATGCAGGCCTCTGCAGGCGTGGAATATTGAGGTGTTGAACTCCCAGCTATGACCATACCAATATCAGAGGTTTTTAAACCAGCTCGGTCTAGGGCCATTCTAGCTGCCTTAGCGCCTGTTTGACGATTCGAATAGACAGACCCTTCAACTGACTGAAGTGGACGCTTGTTTTTCGTTTCCTTGATATAATCTAAATCAAGCACTGTGTGTCTTTTACGAATCCCAACCCTCTCCATGATCCATTCATCACTTGTACCTATATCCAGGTCTTCGAGAAACTTGTTGTCGATAATATTTTCTGGGACAAAATATCCCATGCTGTTTATATATAACATTTTTATCTCATTTCTTTATTTCGACACAAGGCTCAGTCCGCCTTGTGTTTTTATATTACTATCGCGCTTACTTTCTCTCGTTTTACTCGCTCACGCTTTATTCCGCTTTATTTAAGGTGTTC
Organism: bacterium; assembly: GCA_018812345.1. Lineage (GTDB taxonomy): Bacteria > UBA10199 > UBA10199 > UBA10199 > JADGCS01 > JAHJDR01. The sequence goes on from JAHJDR010000129.1 coordinate 2,774, forward strand.
TCCGCCATCAACGTGAATCAGACTACCATTAATCCAACCAGCCTCGGGCAAACAGAGAAGATAAATAGTATTCGCAACATCTTCTGGAGTTGTAAGCCGTTCATAGGGATTTCTTTTTATAGCATCTTGAATCATCTTTTCGTGACCAGGGATCAACTTAAGAGCTGGAGTTTGAGTCACTCCTGCCTGAATGATGTTTGAACGAATATGATTTGGTGCAAATTCAACTGCTATTGCCCTTGAGACAGATTCTAAAGCGACTTTTGCTGCAGAAACCGCTGAATAACCAGGCAGCACCTTTTGGTTGCCTTCACTTGTTAGGCCAATCACTTGTGCATCTTTAGAAAATAGATGCGTTGTGAAAAGTTTTTGCGTCCAAGTGAGAAGACTTGTCCCCATACTATAAATCGTATGTGACATGTCTTCATCAGCGAGAAAAGGTGTGTCCTGAGAGGGGTCTGGCACGATAGTTTTTAAATTACCAAAGGCAATGGAATGAAGCAGGACCTTTACCTTGCCCTCTGGACCCATTTTATCTTGCAAAACAGTTATGGTTTTTTCCTGGCCTTCTGGACTCAAAGCATCCAGGTTAAGGGCAACAAAAGGATTGCCGTTTTTTTGAATCTCTTCAAATTCTGGCTGGATAGTCTTCATAGCACCACGTCTATCACGATGAACAACACAAACACCCATGCCTGAAGCACTTAATTTTTTAGCTGTCGCCAAACCAAAACCACTAGACCCACCTAGTATAACAGCCCACTGATTTGTATTAAATTGTGACATTTTGTTCCTTTCTAATTTCTTGTGATTTCTTTATCACTCCCAGTTCATGAAAGATCTTTTCAGCTGAACGCAGATCCCTAATGGACTGCGTGGAAACTCCTATTGATTTGAAAAAGCCCCTCAAAGGTCGGTGTGGTCCCAGCTCCAAAATAGGAAACCCCTTTTCTTGAAGAGCATACATATTATCGCGCCAGCGCACACGGCCACTGAGTTGCTTTGTAAGAGCTTCAATCA
>JAHJDR010000130.1 GCA_018812345.1 bacterium
AATCTAATAAAGCTAAAACTATTAAAAAAAGAGCTAAACAAAACGAATTTACAACAGAAATAAACCGAGAATTAAAAGATAAAACGCAAAAGTTTCTCAATAAGAACTCATCTTTTAACATAGAGACTATAGAACCAAAATTATGGGTGACCTTTACACGACTCACTTTAGCCAACTTAGAACGCAAAGAAAGGCTTACATTTGATGTAGACATTACCTACACAAGCCTTGAAGACAATGAAGTCTACCTTTCAGAAATTGCCATCGCCGAACTAAAACAACCTTCTCTCTCACTGAGATCACCCTTTGCACAAACAGCAAAAAAAGAGAGGATATATCCTAGTAAATTTAGTAAGTACTGCACAGGGGTTACATTACTACACGATTTGATCAAAAAAGGACGCTTCAAGCGCCGCCTCATGTACTTGGATAAAATTAGTGGAGGACACAGATGTTTTTCGAAAATTTAGAAGAAATTAAATTTTTTGGTAATGCCTTATTCGACTTTAGAGGGGTTGGAGAACTCCTATTCAGATTCGGCATTGACCTCTTGGTTATTTTTATAATCATGCGTCTGATTTTTTATCCTATTTATAAACAAAAAAACTACTTCACCTCATATGTCTTGATCAATATTTCTGTTTTCCTTGTTTGTATTTTACTCAATAGTTTAAAGTTAAAAATAGGTTTTGCGTTTGGACTCTTTGCTGTTTTCTCCATTATCCGCTACCGCACTGAACCCATTCCCATAAAAGAAATGACCTATCTTTTCGTCACCATCATTATCGCCGTTGTCAATGCCCTAGCCGTTAGAAAAATCAGCTACTCTGAGCTTATTACTTGTAACATTATCATTACACTCAGTGTGTACGTCATTGAAACAAAATGCCTAAAACGAGGGCATGACATGAAACGCCTGCGTTATGAAAAAATTGAGCTTATTGGCCCTTCAAAACGAGCAGAGATGATTCAAGATCTCAAAAATCGTACTGGGTTAGATGTTATGGCTGTTAAAATAGATGATATTGATTTTTTAAATGATACGGCCCAGGTAAGAATGTATTACAAAGAAAACTGAAGCATGCCATCAAAAACCGTTTCCCCATCATCATAACTATCAAAAGGAAGCTGCCAGTTGCCTTCAGAATCTCTAATGATCACACGAAAATAATAAGTGCCACTTGCCAAACCTGTTACATCAATGGTTGTTTCTGTGAGGCCCAAACTCTCATATACTATAGAAGCATCAATAAAGGTTGGTCTTGTACTGATTTGAAAATTGTAAGTTATGCTATTGCCCTGAAGATCATAAGACTCATCCCAGACAAACTGTAGGGTCCCATCTGATAGTTCTGTATACCCCATCCAAATGGGCATGGGTCTTTCCATTGCAGAAATAAACATATTATAACTTTCCTGAGGGATAGATGCTAAGCGATCTATTTCTGTGTTCAACTCGGCTTCTATTTCTGCCACAGTATCATTATCTAGAGCTGGCAATTCTTCAATATCAGGATCAACAGTGATAATATCAAAAATGAGGTTTTTATAAATCTCTGTGCGCTCACTAATACTTGTTGCTGTAAAAACGGTTTCTTTTAACTCTTCAACACGTTCCACAAGGTCTTGTACATTGTCTGCGTCTTGTAAAAATCTTTTATGCAAGGCATTGCCCCACCAATTTGAAACACCCTGAGTCCATCTTGGACGTGTTTTAGCAGCCGCTTCTACAGGTTGCCCATAAAAATCCCACGCCCCATCATAATCCCAAGGCAAGAAATACCATTTACTGGATGTTAAAGGGCAATAGAGAAAAAAGTTCTGCGTGGTTGTATCCTCATTTTTTAATAATATATTAATAGCAAACCATGTGAGATAATTATTGCGATGAAATTGTTCTTCAATCACATCATTTATGCCTGTTGTTTCATCATTCACCGCATCGAGCATATAGAGAAGCTGTGCATTATCATCTTTGGCACGTCGAATATCCAGAACCTCTTCAAATAATTCTACGTTATAATCAGGATCATCAGCCATGAGCAAAACATTTTCATCGCGATAAAATGAAAAATCCTGCGCTTTGTACAAGCGACCATCTTTATCGAGCCCATGATTCTCAAGAAAACTTTTGTTACAACGCTCAATGAGTGTGAACAAACCAAAGTCAACCCCATCAATGTAGAGATGTACAAACTGTGTTCGCAAGCTCGTCATGTAGGGAATGTCCTTGAAATAATCGAACGCCAGTTTTTGCCGCATGCGGGTCAAATCATAGGGATGTTTATTCAGTTGTAGGATACGGTGATTGCGCCACAATTTTTCCTTGCTATCAAGTTTTATACGGTAAGATTTCTGATCAGAATTTCTGGAAGACGCCCCACGCACCCTTAACATCCCAGAAGCCGTACTGGCCCCATCAGCAAAGGTATAACCACTTTCTGAAATGCTCACAACAGCTTCCGGCTGAAAATCATCAGAATCGTCATCATCAGTGTTCACTTCATCAAGAGTGGCCCCACCCGTTTCAACAGTGACATGCAATGTGATGACATCAAGCTCGTCTTGATCATACACAGTTTTATTTTCAATAACAGCTATGGATTCATCGGTTGTATCCTTATCACCAGGAACAATGTACTTGCCCCCACTCCCGCCACAGGAAACCACGAAAAAGACTAAAAGGATAAGAATAATTCTTGAGGATGACATCTCTTAAATTATACATGTTTTTTTATAGGTATCATACTGATTTTTCTTATTATTTTGTCAAAAATATGACAGATTATCCCTTCCCACCTAAAAAGAAGCATGCTATACTATAACTGACCTATGAGAAATAAACGTAAAGTCACAGAATACTTTCGAACACTGCACCATAAAAAGGCTATCCGTGCTGTCACAGCAGCCTCACTCATGGTTGGATTACCTGTTATTGGCGTGTACGGTTACCTGCGTGCTGTGAAAAATTTTAAACTCGACTACGTCCCTCTTAAACTTAATAATAAACATTCATCAATTAAGGGCATGAAAATCATACATATTTCTGATTTACATTATGGCCCCACAAATAAAGATAAAAAGTATTTTAACCGTATTTTTGATCACATCAATTCTCAACATGCTGATCTTATAATACTCACCGGAGATTATTTTCAGTGGGATCCCAATTATCTGTATGAGCTTCCAGAAATGTTGTCTCGGCTCCGCGCCAAAATAGGCGTTTTTGGTTGTTTGGGAAATCATGATTATGGAAGCTGTTATCCTGGCAGTGTAGAAAATGATCCTTTTGAACACCATATTACAAAAGATGCCCTAGAACGAAAAGATATCCGCATCCTCACAAATGAATCCCAGATCATAACATATAAAAAGGAAAAATTTAATTTGGTTGGCCTTCATGATTTATGGTCTAATCAATGCGATCCAAAAACAGCCTTTCAAAATGTTGATACATCACTACCCACTTTTGTTCTCTCACATAACCCTGATACCGTGCACATGGTTGATCAAGATTATGATCTCATGTTTTCGGGTCATTCGCATGGTGGACAACTTACCTGGCCTCTCTTTGGATCTTTTGTTGTGCCACAACGCAGCCAAAATCTAAAACGTGGGCTCCATTACATTTCTGATCGTAAACGCATTTACATTAATCGTGGCCTTGGCCACACCTTCCGCATGCGTATTAATTCAGCTCCTGAAATAACTCTTTTTGAAATAATATAGGTCATATCAGTCTTATAGGACAGATAAGACCTGTACCATTCTGCAAAAAAAGAAAGAGACTCAAATTTACTCTAATATTTCATAATCTTAGAACAAGCCATCTACTCTTCCCCTTGCTTTTCTAAAATAACAGGAGTAGGAATGCCGAACGTTTTTTACAAGCCCTGTACGCGTAATGGGGATAGTTAGCTCCATTTTTGGACTGACGAAAATCATTACGACTTTTTTAGCAACTTCTACTATAGTTGCACGATACAGGATCAAGATTTTTATTAATTTAGTCCGCCTATTCCGGCGCGACAAGGAGGAATTTATGACACAAGCAGGCGTTACCATTAAACCAGCACAAGGAAAATTGGGTGTATTACTCGTTGGTCTTGGAGCTGTTTCAACAACCTTTGTTGCTGGCGTTGAAGCGGCAAAAAGAAATGTTCGTAAACCCATTGGTTCACTCACACAATTAGGCCATATTCGTTTAGGCAAAAGAACAGAAAATCGTAACCCTATGGTTAAAGATATGGTTCCTTTAGCAAGCTTAAATGATATTGTTTATGGTGCTTGGGATCTTTTTCCAGACAATGGTTATGAAGCTGCTTTAAAAGCAGGTGTTATTCCTCAAGACTTGTTGGATAAATGTAATGAAGACTTGAAAAACATTGTTCCCATGAAAGCTGTTTACGACAAAAATTATTGCCGTCGTTTGGAAGCCACACATTTTAAAACAGAAACAAATAAAATGGCTCAAGCAGAAGCTCTCATCAAGGACATTGAAACATTTAAAGTTAACAATAACTGTGACCGTCTCACCATGATCTGGTGCGCCTCTACAGAAGCTTTTAATACCTTAACAGACACGCATAAAACAGTACGTAATTTTGAAGAAGGCATGAAAAACAATGATCCCAGCATTTCACCAAGCATGATTTATGCTTATGCTGCCTTAAAATGTCGCGTTGGTTATGCTAATGGTGCTCCTAATCTCACAACAGATTGCCCCGCTCTTCAAGAGCTTGCTCAAGAAATGCGCGTGCCCCTTTCTGGTAAAGATTTCAAAACTGGTCAAACACTCATGAAAACAATGATTGCTCCTGGAATAGCTGCTCGTTATCTCAGTATCAGTGGTTGGTTTTCAACAAACATTTTAGGTAATCGTGATGGTGAAGTTTTAGACGATCCTCAAAATTTTAAAACAAAAGAAGAATCAAAACTTTCTGTTCTTGATTCTATCTTACAACCTGACCTTTACCCTGATCTTTATGGTGATCTTTACCACAAAGTAAGAATTGAATATTACCCACCCAGAAAAGACAATAAAGAAGGCTGGGACAATATTGACCTCGTAGGCTGGCTTGGCATGCCCATGCAACTCAAGATTAATTTCTTGTGTCGTGACTCAATTTTAGCCGCTCCCATCGTTCTTGATCTTGTTCTTTTTATGGATCTCGCACAACGTGCTGAAATGAAAGGCATTCAAGAATGGTTGTCATTCTTTTATAAAGCTCCCATGACTAAAAAAGGTCTTAATCCTATTCATCATCTTTTTGCTCAAGAAATGAAGCTTCAAAATACGCTTCGTTATATGGTTGGTGAAGAACAGATTACGTATTTGGGACTTGATTATTAATCGTTGATTAATCGTTGTGCGTACTGCGTACTGCGACGTGCGTATTTTTTTTAAGGGCATCCATTAGGATGCCCTTTTTTTTTGTTTTGGCTATTGAAAATCTTTAATGAATAGTTAATAGTTTGATACAAGTTTATCAGTACACTAGCTTATGACAAAATACAGTGATGACATGCTCTACCCCCGCAAAAGTTCTTTCATACAACTCAAAAATCTATTGGAATCACATCTTGATACTTATTCAAAAGAAAAGCTTTCCAAAACATTTTGCGTGCAACGCCAATGGCATCACATTGTAGGTCCACTCATTGCCCGCCATTCAAAAGCCCTTTATATTAAACAAGGTTGTTTGATTGTTACAGTCACGAATCCCACATGGCATAATGAACTCATTATGATGAAAGATGACCTCTTAGCAAAAATCCAAAAAACCATGCCAGATGCCAATGTTACTAGTTTGAAATTTAAGCTTGATGTGAATAATTAGCCTAACATAACTATTTTACGTCTTTCTTAATAATTCTGGATCTGCTTGAGTAAGCTCATTGATAACCGCTCCCATAACAGCAAAGACAATAAAGAGAAAGGCATACCAAATACCACTAATGAATAGGACTTGTGTCATCACTAATGACTTTTGTGTGAAAAATGAAAAAACCAAGGGATAAAAACCACCACTTGCTAACCCCCAAATACTAGCTGAAATAATGCGATTAACAAGAGAGGCCCCCAAACTACAACTTACCACACTGCTCCCAAAGTAAAGAGCAAAAATCGCTCCAAACCACCAGTTTTGACTAAGTGTTGGTTGGGCACCAAAGTATTTAAAAAGCACAAGGTTCACAAAAGAAAAAATCATAAGGCCAATAAGAATATTTGGCACCACATGCCAGTAACGAGATCTTAAGCTTGCGCGTAAAGCAGCATTGTTTTTCATCCGACGCCGTATTGTTAGCGGCCAATTGTAAAAAACACCATAGACCCAATGCTCGAGCAAAGCCCCCTTCTCACCAAACACAGGTACAATATGAACAGCACTGGTCGCCCACTGTCCTGACATAAATCTGGCTAGCTCTGGATAACGATACGCCATTTGAATGGGAAAGGCTAGATAGCCAATGTATTTAAAAAAGCCTAAAAATACGGCTATATTATAATCCTTAAAATTACGTTCACGGATGACTAAATACAAAACATACAACCCACGCACAAGAGATCCCGGTGAAACAGGTGTGATTTGAAATAATACAAGAATAGCCGCTACAGCAGCCATGGCTTCAGCTGTAGAAAGCTCTGGATGCATGTGCACATAAATCCAACTCACTGCCACAGATACAATTTGCGTGACGGGCAATGTACACACATGCACAGCCAAACTCTTTAGGTATTTTTGAATATAGGGTTCTTCAATTTGTGCTTCAATAATTCTGGCATCGTCATCTGCTAAGATATGATTGTCCTGACCTTTTTTTAGCATGTCTCTGAGCCACTGTTCACGCATCTCTGCACTGAAGTAGAGTCGGATAGGACGAACCATATAATAATACAAAACAGCTAAAACAAATTTCCTGTTAGTAAAAAATTTGTGCAAACCCACAGGCAAAAATGAAAAAGGCAAATGACTAAAAAAGTTTAAATAAGACTGGCTTACTTTTTGTGCTTGTTCTTCACTCATTCTTCCTGATCTATGCCAATCTATGGCTGCTTCAATACTTTTCCGCGCATCGCCCGTTTAAAATATGATAGATTTGTGACACAGTTTTTGTAGTGTCCTCGCCAATCAGCACGCCCCCATATCTTGCGAATGACACGCCCCAAAACTGGGATTGCCCCCAGCACATAAAACAAAACAGTTTTCACACCACTTTTATCAAAACGCTCTTTGATCTGATCATCGAGTAAATTTTTGACACGCCAGCCGAGTCGTGTGCTAGAAAAGATCTGTGACCATAACTTGCGACTATAAAGCAAGCGCACATGGTTGTGCGTAATATCTGGAATAGAATTGCGGTAAACGTGCGTGCATTCTTCCAACTCATCATACAGGGGCATCATGTCTGTGAACTCATGAGAATGTGCTTGGATAAAAGATTTTAATTTCTTGAGATCACCGCGATCAAATTGAACTAAACTCCCACGGCATAGTCCCTGCAAAATAAGCTTAAAATCGCCTGGGCTCATAGGAAGAAACGGCAAGAGAGCCAATCCTGCTCTAAAGTCTACGGCAACCAGACCTTGAGTAGGGTCTCCTTCTGAATCATTGCGTTTCAAACAGTTTGGCTGGCTCTTACAGGTTGACCACTCATACTGACGCGCAAATTCACAACCACCCATATCATGTAATAACTTTACAAAATCATGCATGAATTCTTTTTTAGTACGATACTCTGGAGACCCAAGCTTGGTTTTATCAACTTTCTTGCCTTGATTATAGAGTCTTAAGACATCCATGTGATCATCAACTTCTAAACGCCAGGTACGACCTTCCACCCAATCACTAAGCTCCCCACAACTACCAAGCGTGGAATCTACAAATGTCGCATG
>JAHJDR010000131.1 GCA_018812345.1 bacterium
ATTCCTAATGCTTTTGCTGAAACCATAGATAAAATTGTTGCCAAGGTGGGAACAGAAGTCATTACGCTTAGCGATGTTAACCAGGAAAAAACAAAGCAAAAGGCCTTTCTTGTTGAAACGCTTGGCAAACAAGAAGGTTTGAATAAATACAATAAATTTAGGCTTTCCATATTAGATGAAATGATTCTCAATCTTCTGTTAAAAGAAGAAATCAAAAAAACGGGCATAGCGGCGACAGACCAAGAAGTGCAGCAATATTTTAACAACAACTTAAAAAGAAGCGGGAAAAATGAGAAGGACTTTATTGAATCTTTAGCACAAAAAAAGCTTTCTCTTGCCGACTTCAAACAGTTGCTACGGTTTGAAATTGAAAGACAAAAATATGTTCAGAAAGTCATCATGCCCAAAATTAGCATTACTGATTATGATCTCAAACAAGAATATGAAAAAAACAAACACATCTACCAAACATATACAAAGCTGCACTTTATAGAAACATTCCTCACCATTGATTCTTTTGCCTCAGAACAAGAGTTAGTAAATATGGTAAAAAAAATTCACAACACACTCAAGGCTGGCGGCAACGCTTCCGCTCTCATAAAAAAACATTCTTCTGGCGCTTTTGCTAAAAAGGGTGGCGATTCAGGTCTTGTTGAGGGTTCCGGATTACGACCAGAAATCCAAAACATTCTTAACTCTCTGAAAAATGGGCAAACATCAGAACCTGTTTCCGTTCAAAGCGGTGTCTTTATTTTTAAACTCCTCTCTAAGGAAGCGCCTCAACCACTTCCCTTAAATCAAGTCGTCAGTGAGGTGCGGATGAGCTATGCGGAAAAAGCCATGGAAAAAGAGCTCAAGCAACACCTGCTTAACGTAAAAGACATGACCTATGTGGAGATTTTGCCGTGACCAAGAGAATCATTATCACGCTCGGAGACCCCTTGGGCATTGGTCCTGAAATCATTTTAAAAACACTGAAACAAACCAAACCGAAAACAGACCTTCACTATGACCTTGTTGGTTTAAATCAATTATTTAGCCCAGCAAGCAGCTTCACAGCTCTTAAGAAAAGAAAGGATATTACTTGGCACACCCTTAAAACCAAAACCACCGTCTTTCGCGCTCTCGCACAACAGAAAGACAGAACAAGACAAACGCTAGCCACAAAAAAAGCTTGTGGTCGCATTGCTTATGAGGCTCTTAATCTGGCTGTTTCGCTTTTAAAAGAAAATCCAACAGCGGCTATTGTCACGGCCCCTATTTCTAAGGAAAACATTACAGCCGCGGGGTTTGCCTTTCCCGGGCATACAGAGTTTTTTTGTCATGCTTTTCATGTGAACGATCATGCCATGATGCTCTTTAACAACAAGCTTCGTGTTGTTCTTTCAACAATTCACATTCCTCTCGCGCACGTATCACAAAAAATAACACAAAAACTCATCTCGCAAAAAATTCTTCTTACAGCCCAAAGCCTCTCACTGCTTTTTAACATAAAAAAACCACGCATTGCTATTTGTGGGCTCAATCCTCATGCGGGAGAAAACAACCTCTTGGGCAAAGAAGAAAAAAACATTATCGAACCTGCAATTAAAGCCTTAAAAAACCATCCCGCTTTAGTGCGAACAGCTCTCTTTGGTCCTTTGCCTGCAGATACTATTTTTCAAACCGCTCTTGAAGGAAAGTTTGATGCTGTTTTATGCCACTATCATGATCAAGGCCTCATCCCCATCAAGCTGACAGGCCTTTCTCAATGTGTTAATATCACTCTAGGCTTGCCCTTTGTAAGAACCTCTCCTGGCCATGGCACGGCATTCGATATTGCTGGAAAAAACAAAGCAGATCCAAGAAGCTTTCAAGCAGCCTTAAAAGCAGCAGTTGATTTTATAAGACATTCTTAATTATAAGGTTTTTTGTTTTTAAACCTCAGAAACCAGGCCTGTTTTGCCTGGGATCTCATAGCAGGAGTATTCATGAAAAAAGTAAAATTTGGAACAGATGGCTGGCGCGCTATTATTAATGAAGACTTTAATGATGAAAATATCGCACAAGTTATCCAGGCATTCAGCGATATTAAACAAACCCAAAACAATAAAAAGATTTATATTGGCTATGATCGCCGCAACAAAGCGGAAACCAGTGCCAAATTTATTGCCTCAATTCTTGCCAAAAATAATTTCACACCAATAGA
>JAHJDR010000132.1 GCA_018812345.1 bacterium
GGAAATCTCGGTTCAACAACATCTTTAGATGATGGCACTAACACATCTATTGTGCAGGTACCAAAAATTGCCCATAATAACTATGATGCCGTTGTTGCCTGGTCGCAAATGGTAGACTCAAAACAAAGAATCTATGCAGCCTACTATCAGGAATATGCATCAGGATGGCAAGCGCCACAGTTTGTAGATAATGAGGAAACTGAGAATAATACATTGTACGACGTTGCGATAAGCGAAAATAGCCCCGCCATGGTTCTCACAAATAGTAATATCATTGAAACCATGCATATTGCCACTTATTCAGAAGGGACTTGGGATGTAACTAACGCAATCGTTGAGCAGAGTTATTCACCTGTTCTGGCCATGGGACCCGATAAAGCTCTTATTGTTTTTGGAGATTTTAGCGATGGCGTACAAACTCAATTAACAAGCACCCTTTATGGTTCAACAGGAGGGGTTGCTGTCTCCTGCCCAGAAGGCAATGCCTTTTTAGCCAGCTGTGCTATCATCAATGCAGGCAATACGATTGTATGTGCTGATTCTTCAGATACAGCCAATAAGCTGCTCATTGATACAACAGATAGCGTGCTAGGAACTTTTACAAGCATACAAGGTTTGAGTGTCTCATCTTTTGCTGCTACTTTGGGTGAAAAAGCTATTGTGCATGTCGCAGAAGATGATGTGACCATGGTCGTTAACACGGCTGATTTAGCAACAGCCATAGGGGCCTATGAAACAGGCTCAGATACTGATTTTTATCTGTGTAAGGCTCAAACCATTAACATGAGTGATTTTGACCCGGCAGCTGACACGCCTCCTCAAGAAGACATCTTAGATCCGACAGAACCAGCAAGCGACTGTCCAGATGATATGTTTTTCTTACCCAGAACCAATCGGTGCGAATGTATCGAAACAACTGAACTCGTTGTTATGTTAAAAGATGGCAACACTGATTGTGTGGATAAAGAAGAATATCTCGCTAAGAAGCTCGATGAATTCAAAAATAAAAAAGAAAAAACTGCCACCATAGATGAAAGCAGCTCGGATACGGATACGGATACGGATACAGATACCAGTACCGATAGTGATACAAGCACAGACTCTGATTTTGCAGATACCATCACTGTTCAAGCAGACGACAGCGAAATCTCTGTCGATGAAGTTGCCGAAGAAATCGAAGGCATTAATCTCGGAAATGAAGTGGCCGGCGGCGGCGGTGGTTGTTCATTGTCCTTTGCAGGACAAGCAGGCAGCTCAAGCGGCCTCTTATCCTGGATAGTGGGATTACTGCGGCGATAGCACGCTATTCAATGCCCGGTTTTTTTCTCAAACTTTTCTTCTCAGAAACGTGTTTCTTCGTCTCCAACATCTTCTCTTTGGCTCGTTTGCTGCGTTTTCTTTTCTGGGCTTTGATTTTATGTATACGTTTGGCTTTTTCTGATTCTTTGCCCAGCTTTATTTCTTCTAATTTTTCAACTAGAATTCTTTTGGCAAAAAATCGGTTTTGTTCACGTGACCGTGTTTTTTGGCAACGAATAACAATGCTTGTTGGAAGATGTGTGAGCTGAACACAGCTGCTTGTTTTATTAACTTTTTGTCCCCCGCTACCCGAGCCTTTGATAAACTCCTCACGAAGATCGGCATCTGTGACACCAAGTGCCTCAAGACGATTTTGAATATCGAGAATTTTTGGTTTGCTAATCGGTTCTGTCATTGCGTCTAGCGTCTAGCGTCTAGCGTCTAGCGTCTAGCGCCTGTCCCGTTTTGGGGTCCCACGACAGACGATAGACGATAGACGCTTGTACGCGTCACACAGTCGCCGGATCTGGCTTAAACTTGCCTCGCAAGATATCTTTCATCGTAAGATCATGCTTGATCATATACTGTTGAATCACACTCATAAAAGTGTTTACAAATATATAGATAACAAGACCAACAGGAAGGAATAACATAAACACCGTAAACATGACCGGCATGAACATCATCATCTTTTGCTGCATTGGATCTGTACTTGCTGTTGGCGTTAACTTTTGTTGCAAGAACATAAAAACACCAAGAAGCACAGGCGATACATAGTAAGGATCTGGTGCGCTTAAATCAGCATAAATACCCATAAAAGGAACGTGATAGAGTTCTATCGCATTCCACAAAACCTTGTACAAGGCAATGTATACGGGAAACTGCAACAACATTGGCAGACAGCCTCCCATGGGATTAACTTTATGTGTACGAAAAAGCTGCATGACCTCTTGATTTTGCTTTTCTTTGTCATCAGCATACTTTTTCTTGATCTCTTGCATTTTAGGCTGCAACTGCTGCATAGACTTCATTGACTGCATGGACTTCTTATTAAATGGATGTAAAAGAATCTTCACAATAAAGGTCAGAACAATAATAACAACACCCCAGCTAGGAATAAAGGTGCGTAAAAAAGTCATGAGCCATAAAATGGGGAGGGCCAAAAAGCTGAACCAACCATAATCAACAGCCCGTTCTAAATTCTTTGAAACAGCACCTAAATTAGACATTATCTTAGGACCAATATAAGCAACATAACTGCCTTTTATTTTTTGCTGCGGCGTAAGAGTTACCTCGCCATTAAAAAGCTGGTTCACCATAGAGTCATCTTGACGGGCAAAACGTGTGCTGGGCGTTTGTGCCACTTTCTCATCAGGAATTACAGCAAACATGAAATAGCGATCAGCAATTGCTGACCAATAAATATTACCTGTTGATTGCCTTTCACCACTAAATTTTTTCCAATTTTCATCATAGGTCAAATTCTTGTCTTCTAAATAATAAAGACTGAACATATCAGGACGATCAAACGCTATATAAGATAAGATGCCACCTTTCTCTTTTGGCTCCGGCTTTTGTTTGATCATGTTTTCGATATAAGGCTTAACCGTCAAATCGAGAGCTGACAAATTTTGCAACGTATAACCAACAGTGATCGCATAATCTTTTTTACTCAAATCAAACTGAAATGTTTTTGTCATGCGCAACATATTGTTGGCCCATTCTAGGGTAATGGCACGCACATTTTCATTTATCTTTTTATCTTCAATAACTTTAAAAACTTTATTTTTTGTTAAGCGAGAATACCCTTTAAATCCTAAAAACAGTGCTGTAGAACCTTTTGTTTCTGTTAATAAGTTTTTGACAGGAGAATCTTCCTTGGCTTCACGTTTGTAATCCTTCAACTCATAACTTGTCAGCAAACCACCACGCGTTGATAATGTGATTTTAGATTGTGTTGTTTCAATAACGATATCTTTTGGCTCAGCAACAGTTTCACCTTCTGTGATCACATCAACTTTAGGTTGTGAAAAATTATCTTGCTCCGGAAGATTTTGTCCTAATGCTGGTTGGGCCTGACTAGCAACAGCTTGTGTTGATTGCGCTTGCTCGGTTGCTTGTGTTGTCGCCATTTCAGGTTTTGGCGTTGGGAACAAAAGGTGATAACCAAAGAGAACAACACCACTTAACACGATGGCCATTATTAATCTCATTTCCTGACTCATTTAAAATCCTTTCAATTTACATTTTTCACTTTTCATTTTTCATTTTTTGGGTACCGGATCATACCCCCCATCACATAATGGGTGGCATTTTAATATTCTTTTTATAGCATAAAACAAAGCTCTTATAATATTATGTTCTCGCAAACATTCAATTGCATATTGCGAACACGTTGGTTCAAAGCGACACACTCTTGGCGTGAAAGATGAAATACACACCTGATAGATCCTTATCAAGAAAACGATGATATAATTAAATACTTTGAATATCTTCAAACCACTTCCTGATTGTTAAGCGTTCTTCTTGCCACTGTTTATCTGTAATGGTGACAAGTGATTTCATTGCCAAACACATCACGTCATACCCTTGATCGCAGCAGTCTTGAGCGCGAAAGAGCTCTCTCATGCGCCTTTTAAAACGATTACGCAATACGGCATTGCCCACTTTTCTTGGAAACACAAAAGAAACACGTATTTTTCCTTTGTCATTAGGCAAATGCTTAAAGAGAAAAAACCGGGCTTTCAAACTGGGACGAGAACGGTTGACGCAGATGATATCACGTTTTTGCATGGAAGCCTTCATGACCACCCTGCTTGTTTGATAAATTGCTTATTTTTTATAAGCACTCACAGCAAGATTTGCACGACCTTTACGTCGACGACTAGTGAGAACATCACGTCCTCCTACTGTTTTCATACGTGCTCGAAATCCACATTTACGAATTCTCTTTGTTTTACTTGGTTGATATGTGCGCTTCATTTTTAGCCTCTAAAATAATTTTATATTTCAATACGATAAAAGAGCTTGTCCTTCTAGTGTATTTTAAGAAAAAGTCAATGCCTGGAACCAATAATAAATAGCACAATCTTATCCACAGCTTGACCCTCGTTGTGAAAAAAAAAACAAAAGTACTTTACAGCACCCCCACTCATCGATAATAACTGTCAAACCGGCTCAGAAAAGTCGTGTGCATAAGATGTTATCTCTTTGATATTACAAAGCTTTTCTCAAAAACTGTCTTGTGGATATTTTTATCCACACGTTATAGCCAAAAGGCTAATAAGATCAGAAAGTTAGACACTTTTTGAAGTTTTGTCTTATCAAAGTAACCCAATCAAGAAGTAAACGTCTCATCACATAACTCGTTCTGTTCATAGGGTTTATTGTATTTTTTTTCTGTCAATTTATGGGGGATTATTTTTATGTCATCTGATATCATTTTTAAAGTTCAGGACTCACTTAAAACAAAAATCAGCGATTTTAACTACAAAAACTGGTTTAAAAATTTAGAATGGAACTATGAGGGACCTGACAATGTTACCATTTCAGTGCCTTCAAAATTCGTTCGCGACTGGTTATCTGATAATTATGTAGAGCTCATAAAATTTGAGTTTTTTAGACTTACTGAAAAAGAACACACAATCCTGTTCAAAGTAGAACGAAAAATGAACCGGACAATGGATCTTTTTAAACAATCTGAAGCCACTCAGTCAGAAAGTAAGGATACTGAAAAAAGACTTCTTCCAAAAATTAAAAAACAAACCGCAGAACCCAGTAGCAACCTTATCAAACACATGGGCTTTAACCCTCGCTATCAATTTGACAGTTACGTCGTTGGCAACTCCAACCAACTTGTCCATGCTGCCTGCCGTGCTGTTGCGACGCAACCTGCTAAAAGCTACAATCCTCTATTTATTTATGGAGGTGTTGGTTTAGGCAAAACGCATCTTCTCAATGCTATTGGTTTGCAAGTATTAAAAAACTTTGGCAATTGGCGCATTATTTATGTCACTGGGGAACGATTCACCAATGAAGTCATCAGCGCCATTCGCTATGGCAAAACCTTTGAATTCAGACAAAAATATCGCGATAACTGTGATATGTTACTCATTGATGATATTCAATTCATTGCTGGCAAAGAACGCACCATGGAAGAGTTTTTCCACACGTTTAACGCTCTGTATGAAGCTCGTAAGCAAATCATTCTCACCAGTGACAAGTTACCAAAAGAAATCCCCAACCTTGAAGAACGATTAAAATCTCGCTTTAGCTGGGGACTCATGGCTGACATTCAAAGACCTGACTTTGAAACACGCATTGCTATATTACGTAAAAAAGCTGAGGAAGATAATATCCACATTCCCGATGATGTCTGTGAATACATTGCCGCAAATGTAAAAGACAATGTGCGAGACCTTGAAGGCTCTCTCATTAGAATTTCTGCTTTTGCATCTCTGGCAAAATTACCGGTCACACTCGATCTCACAAAAGAAGTTCTTCGCAAAATCATCACAGAAACAAAACCTGTTCTCTGTGTGGAAAACATACAAAGCAAAGTTGCAGAATTCTATAACCTTAAGATATCAGACCTTAAATCTAAACGCCGTCACCGTAATTTAGCTGTGCCCAGACATATTGCAATGTATTTGTGCAAAACATACCTTGCATCCAGCTTTCCTGAGTTAGGTTCCAAGTTTGGTGGCAAAGATCATACAACGGTCATGCATGCTGTTTCTAAAATCCGTAACTGCCTGACTAATGATGTCACGATTAAGACTGATGTAGAAGAATTGGAAAAAATCCTTGGCATTTGAATCGGTTGTCGGTTGTCGGTTATCGGTTATCGGTTGTCGGTTATAGATTAAGTCTTGTTTTTTTTAGTCTTTCCTTCTAATATCTGTA
>JAHJDR010000133.1 GCA_018812345.1 bacterium
AGGTAAGCTGCTTGTTTATAATCCGTCATTTGAGTTTTTAAATATTATGATTAGAGAATGTGTTTCACCCAAAAGTCACAATCCTATGATGTGGCTATTAAAAAACATTCCTAAACGGACCATGACAAGAGATGCGCGTCGCTATTTTGGTAGTTATATTTTAATGACATTTAAACAATATTTATTAGGTAAATTTTCTCCTCATAATGAGTGGGATGCCCAATTGATAGGTGCATTTGATGCATTAGACAGAGAATGGGCTCATTCTCATGCTGCACGAGCTTTAGCTCAAGATGAAGAGACAAGAGAAGATGTGGCTATGCAAGCTGAATTGCTTGCTGAAGAAGCACTCCGATTGTCAACTGATGGGCATGATCACTATCGCGAGTTAAAAAAACTTGGCTACCAGTTTTCTTCGTTTGAAGAATTTAAAGAGAAATACCAAGTTCTTAAAAACTTATTCAATGTGTTTGTTAAGTGTATTAATAGAAATCTGCCCAGCAGAGAAGCGCAGCAAGATACAGCGTTGGCCTTTATAGAGTTTTGTCGTATTATGTCTAACTTTGCAACGCTTCTACCCGAGTTAGAGATTGACGTCTTGCTTAGTCAATTGCAGATCATGAAAAAAGAGCGCGGTCAAAAAGAGTTTCTATTAGCGGCAGATATTAGAGCTTTTACAGAACAACTAAAACAAATAGCTTTAGAACGTTTTTTTGAAAAAAGTAGCTTGTCAGAAAAAACACAACAAACAATTAGATCAGCAATAAGTGATCCCAATAACCCTTTGAGTGATATTAGATTATTAAATCAGATCATAGCCTATCATGGTTTTCAAACAGAAAAGGGTCAGCAAGCAGTAGAAGAACTCTTAGAAAGTCTTACAGTAGAACAGAAAAGGAAAAAGGGAATTAGGCCAGATCAGGCTGATGTAAAAGTTTCTTATACTGAAAATTACTTGCCAGAACAATATTTAGAGATTTTAAATTCACTATTCGAACATCTGGGTGTTAGTTCTGTTTCTGAAATCTCTCAAGCTGATTTGCAAGATATCATTGACGAAATTGAAACAGCGCTCAGAAAAGGTGAGGCTATTGACGCGTATGAGGTGAAGGCCTGGAAAGACGCTATTTTATCTTTAAAAGACAAACTCATAAGATATAATATTGATGAAGTATTATTTGATTTGGACAAGCTTATTGCCATTTCAGAACAACCTGTCGAACGCACAGTTAAGGATTACAATTTTTTTATCACAGGTGATCTGATTTCTGTATTAAAGGCAGGCGAAGAGCCCCAGAGAACATGTCAGCGTATTTCTTCTGCAGGCGCGTACAATAGCAATGGTCAACCCGTGTATCGTGCTCTTCATCCTCATGTGAGTATGGCAGGTTTAAAAGATCCTGTAACAGGTAAGATCGTCGCTCGTGTTATCTTGGAATATGTAGAACCTGGTATTGTTTTGGTAGAAAGACATTATCTTGGTTCACATGTCACTCGAATGCAATTTGATCAGCTTTTGCTAACCATGTTATCTAAAAATAGAAACATTAAATCAGTTGTGTTTGCTGACAATCCAATCATAGGAGAGGGATCTAAGCATGTTGTTTCTGTTGGAAAGCTTCCTGAAGATTATTATAGAGATACTTATAGGTCTGATAGAGATTATATGGCTGTAAATATTAAAGACTACCGAATCAAGGCTCAAATTATGGGGAGGTGGGGATTTGAGGTTTAGTTTTTAGTTTGTGGGGCTGTGGATGGGAGCTGAATATGATATGTCTGTAACAGAAAATAGTATCACAACGATATTTCAATTAGGGGAAGATTATACAGATATTGATAATGATTACTTTGTTCTCAAAATTCCTACAGCAGCATCAAAAGTAGCTAGATCACTCACTTTTACATTAACAGTTACAAGTGTGACGTATTTTTCTGAATATGAAGAACAAATATTTCAGCAGTTTAAAGAGTAGTGTGTTAATCATCATTCACAGTCCCAAAACTTTTCCATGAACAGGGAGAGCTGCTGCCGACGCAAACCCAACCAACGGGTGCGCCTGGTTCTGGACGAGAATTCCAGATGCGGTCACCTTGGTAAAATGTTCGAGAGCCTGATGAATCAGCTGACGGGCCATAATAATCATGTGTTGGGCCTTTGCCACTTATCAG
>JAHJDR010000134.1 GCA_018812345.1 bacterium
GGGTAAAATTGTATTAAGTTAGGGGTTAATATACAGCGAGAAAGTAAATATCTCAACCGAAAATAAAACCATATAACACATTGATATTATAGTGGATAACGAAACGGATTGACTAGTCCGTCGAAATGGAATAAACTGTAAAAGCAAGTTTGGGCATAAGGCTCAGGGCGCAAGGCTTAGGGAAGAATATTATGAGTTTAGTAAGAGAGCAAAAAAACCAAGAACGGAAAGATAATACACGAAAAGCTTTGTTGAGTGCTGCAACAAAGGTTTTTGCCCGCCAGGGTTATCATAACACGCTCATCTCAGATGTGGTTCAAGAGGCTTGTGTGGGGCAGGGAACTTTTTACCGAAACTTCACAGATAAGAGGGCTATTTTTGCAGCTCTCAAGGATGAGTTTATTTTGAGCCTCTTAAATGAATTTCAACCAATGAGCGAGCATTTGCCAGAAAGTTTTGAAGATTATCGAGAAGCCTCAGTTCAGGCCATCACGAAGCTAGCAAGAAAACTAGATGAGAATAAAGATTTTGTGATGTGTTTTTTTAAAGAAGCACCTGCTGTTGATAAGGAATTTTCAACGGAAGTTGCCTTGATTAATGATCAATTTGTGAAATTAGCCAAACTATATTTAGATCATGCTATTGCACAAGGTTTTGCGAGAAAATGTAATGCACATGTTGTCTCAGAAGCTATCGTTGGTATGGGACAAAGAATGATCATGCAATGGTTAGAGGATAAAATTAAAGATGTTGAACTGGAACATCTTGTTGAGGAAATGGTTGATTTTGGATTTTTAGGTTTGAAATTATGAAAGAATTGAAACAAAAAACAGTTCTCATAACAGGTGCGGCTGGTGGCATTGGGTTTTGTACAGCAAAAATGTTTGCACGAGCCGGTGCGATTGTTATTCTCACTGACATAAACGTCAAAGAGCTCACGCGTGCTAAAAAAGAGCTCAAAGAAATTCATGAAAATATTTATTCTTATGTCTTGGATGTGAGCAATAAAATTCTTGTGGACACAGTTGTCACAAAGGTGATCAAAAAATTTAAAAAACTGGATATTTTAATCAATAATGCTGGTTTGGGTTATACCGGAGAACTGGCAGAAACCAGCTTTGATACGTGGAAAAAACTCATGGATGTCAACTTCTGGGGCGTTTTGAACATGACTTATGCATTTTTACCACATATGAAGAAAAAAGAAGATGGACATATCATTAATGTTTCTTCTGGACAGGCATTTTTTCGTCTGCCAACCTGGGGGGCGTATGCCAGTGTTAAACTAGCCATGGCTTGCTTTTCAGAAGTTCTCTATTATGAAATAAAAAAACATAATATAGATGTGACAACTGTTTATCCCTTTATGGTGGATACGGGTTTTTATGATGAAGCAGATCCAGAAACCTGGGGTGGAAAACTCTCTATGCGCTTGGTGCCCTATTATTCTATGAAGCCAGAAGCTGTGGCAAAAATAATTTTCGATTCCGTTGAAAAAACACGAAAGGTTGAGCGTGTGAGTTTTTTAAACGATTTGGCCTTTTATGGACGCGTTGTACCTTTTTTCTCAGACAGTATTAGTAGGATTGCTAGCTATGTCCTGACAAAGAATAAAGATGATTAACTTATGATCCTTGATTAGTGATCTGTTTATTTATCAAAGATCACTGACAACGGACAACGGACAGCGGACAAATATTATGGGATTTCAATTAAAAGAAATTATGACAGGGACTCATTCTTTTGAAAAGGGATTTGGTTCAGGTCATAATCTCTTTATGGAATTTGTTATTAATTGGGGCCCCAAAAATATGCTCACGTGGCTGAATCCCACACATAAAGATTTCCTTTTACAGCCTCTTAAAGGACATGTGACCGTGGCTGGATTGTGCCAGCAAGCTCCTTGTACAGGGACTTTAGAACTGAGGTATTTCAATGATTATAAAATTAGATACACATTTACGTTCAAGGTAAAAGGTAAAACCTATTCTTATGTTGGCGAAAAAGTAAATATCAAGCCTTGGAATTTGCCTATATCGCACACAACATGTTTTGGACGTATTACAGAAAAAAACACAGGAAAACTTGTATCAACATCTGTCGTCTATTTTCGTTTACGCACCATGTTACAATTTTTTTTCAGCTTTCGTTTAAAATAACGCTAGAGCTCCCAACTTATTTGACATTCATATCCTCACCATTTAGCTCTAAATTTCATGTTCATTCGTTCCTTTATAGAAAGCATCCTCAAATATGCACATTATATTCTTTTTAGTTTAGTGTTGTTGACGGTCATTTTTGCCTATTGCGCCTTTGATCTGAAATTCGATAGTTCCATTGATGTTTGGTTTCTAGAAAATGATCCTACTATTGCGGTATATCAGGAGTTTCTTGATCGTTTTGAAGCTGATGAGATTGTTGTTATGGGTGTTTTTGCTCCTGATGTTTTTTCTGCAGATGTCTTAGCAAGTATTAAGCGTATAACAGATACTGCCCAAAAGGCACCACATGCCTTGCGTGTGCATTCGTTAACCAATCTGCGCGTGCCTACTGTAGAAGATGATAACCTCAGTATGCATCCTTTGATATTTGACTTGCCACAGACAGAAAAAGAGAGAGAATTAATACGCAAGCAAGCGTTGGCAAATCGTGTTGTGCAGGGACTTGTGACGCAGGACAGTCAGGCCACAGCGATAATTGTTGAATTAGACCCTAAAGGAAATAGCTTTGAGGGTAAAGTAGCCTTGACGCAAAGTTTAAGAATGATTGTCGCAAAAGAAAAGTCTCATGTTTCTATATCGCTAACAGGAAGTCCTCCCATTGATGAAGCTTTTTATCTTTACAGCATGCGTGATCTGAAAATTGTTGTTCCTCTTGTGGCTTTGGTGATTCTGATCATTCTTCTCATTTTCATACGGCAGCTGACAATGGCGCTTATTCCTTTTGTCATTGTTATACAATCATGTGTTTGGCTTTTAGGCATAATGGCTATATTAGGAATTAATCTTAATATTCTCAGTTCAGGTGTTTTAGCTGTTGTGCTCGCCATTGGTGTTGCTGATGCTATTCATGTTATCACGGGTTATTTGCAAGAACTCATGTTGGGAAGATCAAAAAGAAATGCTATCATGAATAGTTTTCGCTCTTTGTTGTTACCGTGTTTTTTAACTTCAGTGACGACAATTGTGGGCATGTTATCATTACAAATAAGTAATTTACAACCTGTTAGAGAGTTTGGCTATTTAGCGGCTCTGGGTGTGTTTATTGCTTTTATTTTGAGCCTCATTCTTATACCTATTCTTTTACATTACATAAACACGCCAAAAGATATTATTATTCATCGTATGCAACATGGCTGGTTCACAAGATGTTTACACTGCTTAGCAAAGCCTAAACTTCTCTCAAGTAGTCTTATTGTTGGTCTTACCCTGATTCTTGTTGTGATAAGCCTGTTGAGTTTGTCATCTTTGCGTGTGGGCACAAATGTATTCAATTATTTTCGCGCCAATGACCCCATACGCATTGAAACAGAACGTGTTGAATCTAAAATTGGTGGCAGTGCTGCCGTGGAGTTTGTCATTCAAACCAAAGAAGATGGTCTGCATGATCCTCAGTTATTAAAACAAATTGAGAGCTTTCAAGAATGGTTAAAACAAATTGAGGGCGTGACTTATGTTGTTTCTGTTGTGGATGAACTTAAGGAATTAAATCGTGTGTATTCTGATTTTGATAAAGATAAATATATCTTGCCAACCACACGACAGGAAATAGCACAATTCATGCTCGTTTTAGCAGCCGAAGAAGATTTTGCTCGTTTTGTTCAAGATAATAACTCTGTTGCCCGTATCTCTGTACGAGCACAGTTTAACCGATCAGATCAGCTTGTTCACATGATTCCAATGATTGAAGAGGAACTGACCCGACAGCTTGGACAGACTAACAAAGTATTTTTTACCGGATTTATTAAACTTATGAGTGATATGGAGGGGTATCTTCTTGATAGTCAAATTAAAAGCATAAGCTTGGCCTTGTTCTTAATCATTTGTTTGATGGGGTTACTATTTCGATCCATTAAGTTTTCTTTTATGTCTATTATTCCTAATGTTCTCCCAATCCTTTTTGGGCTATCTTTTATGGCGTGGATGACCATAGATCTCGATCCGGGAACAGTCATGATCGGCAGTATTGCACTCGGACTTGTGATTGATGATACGGTTCACTTTCTTGTGAGATACAAGCGTCATAGGGATTGTATGTGTTCTTTGGAGGATTCCATCACCAAAACATTGTTAGAAATAGGGAGGCCAATCATTATAACATCTCTTGTATTAGCCTGTGGATTTCTGGTCATGCTTTTTGGCAGTTTTGCCCCCAATAGGCATTTTGGTTTGATTTCAGCTTATGTCATTATGATAGCTCTTATAGCTGATTTGATTCTATTGCCAGCCGCTCTTATTGTGACGAAGCGATTTTTCTCAGATCTTTGATCTAATGACGGCTCTAGGCTTTTTTACAGAGCACAGCAAGCGAAGCACAATGATCAGTGGGCTGTTTTAGAGAGAGCTTAAAGAAGCCTTCAATCATAGCGTCAGGCCAGTCAATCATATAGCTTTGCGGTAGGAATTTAAGGAAAAGGCCTTGTTCTTTAACAATTTTTAAGCCAGATCGTTCAATATCTTTTCTAAATTTATTCATTGTATAAACACGCCTATGTTCAATTTTTTTATCTGAAGCGCCAAGTTCATCAGTGCGCTTTTGCATACCCATGGTTACAGCCAATTGACGATGATATGAGTTTGCACTTGGCACAACCAAAATGATTTTACCTGATTTATTTATCCAAGATTGAACTTTTTCAAGAATTTCTACAGGATTAAGGACGTGTTCTAAAATATAGGAAGCTATGACAGTATCATATTTCTTTTGAGGTGTGTAATCTTCAAACAACGAGTGTATGCCGACGATTTTTTTGCCATATATTTTATTAGCTTTACCGAGTAAAGGTGATGACGCATCTATAATGAAAGATTGGCCATATTTTTTAATGAGGTGTTTTGTCCATAAATCATCACCAAAACCCATTTCCAGCACACGTGGTCCTTTGACCCAAGTGAGGAGATAACTTACTATCATGCGTTCAAAACGCATGGCCTTTTCTCGCGAAATATCACGTGATAAATAGAGATCAGATACTTTATTGAGGAGCTTCTTTTCTCCCGTTTTGGTTTGTTTCATTTAAATTCCTATTTTGGCTATTTATTTGAAAATCTACTTTTTAAAAGATCTTTTATGTAAAGAAACGCGTCTGAAAATATTTTCACTGTAGATCCAGAACCCGCTTCCTGAGTGTAAGAAACAGGCACTTCAACAATTTTACAATGTTGCTTTTCACAAAGAGATATAAGTTCTGTTGTAAAAAAGAAATTTTCACATTTTGTATTACTTAAGGGCTTTAAGATGTGATTTTTTTTACAATAAATGGAACCTTGTGGATCCCTTGTTTTGAGCCCCAGAATAAATCGCCTTAAAAAACTACTGATGTAGGTGCCTAAGCGTCTTTTGAAATTTTGTTTTACTTGAGATTTGGGATGCAGCTTGGACCCCATGACAATAGCGGCATCATTTTCGACAAGAGCCATGTAAGAATCATCAATAACTTTTGTGCCAAAAGCAAGGTCAATGCCACACATGAAAAGATGGTCAAAGCGAGCTTTTAAAATACTTTGTTTCAATGCGAGTCCAATTCCTTTTTCAGGGATACGAAAAGCACGAATTGTATTATGTTGCGATGCCATTGATTGGGCTATTTCATATGTGTTATCTGAACTGCCATTATCAAAAAGAATGATTTCATAATCAATCTGCTTTGCTTTTAAATAGGTTGTTATGTGTTCTATGGTATTAGGGATAAGCTTGGCAGAATTATAAAGGGGAAAGATGATTGATAAGGGTTCCATGATATTTTATCTTTCAAGCATTGAGATTAGGTTGCGTAAATCATGCCATGTTGTAAAAGTAATAGCCTTGTCATCAACATACATATCGACACGTGGCTTGATGTTAAACAGTAGCTCATCATAATGAATATTAAAGTGTGCGAGACGTTCTTGGAGTTTTTTACGATGTTCTTCAGGTCGACATGTAAAAATAATAAGTTCAAATCCTTTTTGCTTTAGTAATTGTGTGATTTCTGCGGCCCCCATTTTAGGCTGGGCATTAAAGTTTTCAATATTTCCCAAATCATCAACAAGTGTACCATCATAATCTATGGCTATGCGTTTGTGTCTGATGATGGGACCTGAATAGAGAGCTGATTTAATGGGTTCTTTATTTTGATTTAGTAACGTTGGTGTTTTATCAAGCCCGCGAACCCACCAAAAGCAGTCTGTTATGCTTTCAATTTTTTGTTTGTTTTTTGGTAGCGCTTTTCCTGTTTCTAACATGTCACAAATCATCATAGGCATGTTTACATCGAGTGCGGCAAAAAAGTTTGATGTTGTAAAAAAACGGCCACAGTTGATTTCCATGATACACGGAATCCCCTCACTATTCTCTTTTATGTCAACGCAGTAAATGCCGTGAGGTTTATTATCAATAGCCTTTATGGCTTGATAGGCGGTTTTATAAACACGTGAGTCATGGATTGTACAGGCAATACTAGGAGTAGAGCTCTGTCCGCTGGGCATGATAGAACCAAAAAAATACTCAGACCGTTCTCGTGCTTGCGAGGCCATGAGCTCCCCCTCGTGCCATAGCGTTTGTACAGCATATTCAGTTCCGGGGAGAAATTCAGACATAATAAAATCATCTTTTGTCATGCCTTTGAGTGTGCACCAATAATCGCACCAGGATATGGCTTGATCGTAAGTCAGGACGGGAAGGGCTGCTTTACTGCCCGCGCCTCGAATAGCGCGCACCCATACTTTTTCATTAATTTCTTTAAGTTTGTTAAACTTGGAAGTGCCTTCTGACAAAAAATAGGATTGCGGTGTTGCAATATTGTTTTTCTGGAAGCATTCAATTGCTAAGAGTTTGTTTTGTGTGAGTTCGATAACCTCTGGATTTGGTAAAAAAGTTTTTGTTTTAATTTTATCACGATGTTGTGAAATATAAAGTGTTTCCACATCGGGTTGTGGGTGGATATAATCAATATTATATTTAGAGATGATTTGATTAATGTTATCGAGGTAATCAGGGTGGCTAACCGGAACTATAGGTTCAGAGTCATGTGCATTAGAGGCTGCTAAGTGATAAGGGTTTGTATCAATGGCAAGGCACATATGATGACTACGTAGACAGTCAATAACGCTTCGTGCGGCATTGCCTCCGCCACCTGTGATCAAAACTTTCATGAGTTCAACCCTTCTGATATTTTAAATAATATCAATCGATGTTTTGTTTTCAAAAGACTGATAAATACAGTTCATGATGTTCAAGACATCTACAGCAAAGTGGCAATCAGTTAACTCGTTTTCACGAATGATGCGGATAAATTCTTTGAGCTCTTGTTTGAGTGGTTCTTCTTTTTGAATCACATATTTTGTAACTTCATTTTCCAGTCCGCTATATTTGAGAGCTCTCAAAAAATCATTCTCGAGAATGATGTCTGGGTTCGTCATGATGGGATTTCTATAGTAATACAAATGTTGTTCCGTGAGGTCTCCGATGAGTGTTCCCATATCACAGACAATTTCAAACGAGCGTTTTCTAAAGGGGCTGATCCAGCTCCATTCGCAGCTTGCGCTGATATCATTATCCATTTCAAAAAGTGTGCGGGCATACATGTCTTGCTTGTCATCATAGCGCAAACTTGAAAACAGACGATTGATTTTATGTCCTGTCATGTATTGCAGTAAATCAATATCATGAGTTGATAAGTCAGCAACAACGCCATCACGATGAATGGCCATACGCTTGGGAAAAGGGCCAATGCGTACAATATTTATGTGTTTGACAGGTCCACAGTTTCCATTTTGAATGATATTCTTGGCGAATAAAGTAACAGGATTGCACCTTTCTACATAACCCACCATCATGGGTACTTTATTATTGCTCGCGAGAGCCACTAGGGTTTTAGCCTGTTCTTGATCAAGTGCGAGGGGTTTTTCTACGAGTAGGGGAATTTTTTGCTCAATAACTAGTTTGGCAATGTCAAAGTGGGTTGTGCTTGGCGAACTGATAATCACACCATCCAGTTTTTCTTTTGTCAAAAAATGGGTGATATCCTGATAGGTGTTTTCGACTTTGAAAAAATGTTTTATTTTATTGAGATTATCTTGTGAAGGATCACAAACAGCGATAATATCGGCATCTTCACTATCTCTTATTACACGGACATGGTTATAGCCCATCACGCCCACACCAATTACACCGAGTTTCAGCACTTTGTTTGTCATAGTAGTTTCCTAACGAAAATAGATTAAGAGTAAGTATTTAATCATGTTTTGTGATGTGATTCAATGCTTTATTTTACACTATTAATATAGTACTAAATTGAGATTATGTTGAAAACAGGTTTTAAAAATCAAAATAAAATACTTTTATATGTTTTGCCACTGGTGATTTTGTCCTTTCTTATTCCTTTTTTTTTAACAGAGTTAGCGACTTTTCATGATTGGCGTTTTTTTAACGCACAGGCAGCTCTATTAAAATCATCCATTTGGCATTTTAATGTCTGGCCCATTCACGATCCATGGGCTTGTGGTGGAACGAATGTTTTGCAAGAAATTGAAAATCTCTTTTATTCACCGGCGCTCTTTTTTCTCCTATTTTTTCCTCCGAGTGTGAGCAATCTTCTCGGTATTCTCTTATTTGTCATCATAGGCTATTTAACATCGTATAAATATTTTAAGACAATTACTCAGGAAGATAGGTTTGCCGTTTTTCTGGCCGCAATATATGTCAATCTACCCTGGTTTACGCTACATTTTGCAGAAGGGCATGTTTCCTACCGCTCTTTTTTGCTCATGCCTGCTTTTTTATACTGTTTGCAATCACTTAAAAAACCAAAAACATTCTTATATCTCAGTCTACTAGTCGCTTTGTTCATCAATGATGGGGGGTTCTATACGCTCATATTTTGCACGGTCCTAACGATTGCGTATTCTTGTCTTGGATTGATTGATTTTAGAAGTTTATTTCATAACCTCAGAAAACATTTTGCTTTTTATTTGCTCACTGTGATTACTTTTTTGTGCCTTGTGTTTCCAAAGCTGTACCCCAGCTTTCTGGGGACATCTCATAGAGAGCCGATGTTAGATCAGTTTACTTTGGGCATTACAGATATTCTCAAAATCATGTATTGGCCTTTACAGACTATTTTTGACGGTTTCGAGGGATCAAAATGGGGATTTCATGAATATGGAAACTATATTGGTATCTTTATAACAGTATTGTTTATAGGATCTTTAAAATCAGTTTTTACAAAGAAAATGATACCCTATTTTATCGCCTTAGGTTTGTTTTTTTGGGTCGCTACAGGTATTGGTGGCGTCATAAATCCATGGAGTATATTTCAAAAACTACCTGTTATTAACATTGCTCACATTCAAAGTCGTTATTTCATCATCGTGAGCCTACTCCTATTAACTATAATAGCTTTTGGGTTACCTTTTTGGAAGAATAAGAAACTGGTTTCATTTTTGCTCATCATGGCTCTAGTCGAAATTATACTTGTTAATGGGATTATTTATTATAATATTTTCTCCAAAAATGAAGGCGATGACTTTAATATAGATCAAACAATTACAAAAGACATTGTCACGCATACACAGAAATATGTATTACGACCGTATATTTATGAATATCCAGAAGCGGCTTCGAAATACTGTGCCAAAACATCACTAACGCATGTTTTTGTGAATTGCGTTGAAGATGAGCAATATAAAGGTGAAGTGATTTTTCTTCAGGGAAATGGAAAGGTTTTTAATTATCACTATATTCCAACGCGGATAACATTCAATTATGACAATGTCATGAAGGATAGTGTGTTACAAATTAACACACACCATTTTTTAGGGTGGCAATCAAAAATTGAAGGTGTCAAAGTAATTTCTAAAAACAATGGTCTTGTGCAACTTGCTTTTACACAAGAACGGGGTAGGGCTCAAATTGATTTCTACCCACCTTATTTGACATCATTGATAATTACTTTTTTGATTGGCTTAGGTTTACTGATCATTCTTTTGAGGCAAAAGATTGAATAGTGATTAATGCCCTTCAGTTTCTCTCAGTATTTTATTGAGTTCTTGTAAGCGTTTTTCATGAAATTTAATTTGTTCTTTAATCGTGTGTAAAAAATTTCTATTTTCAGAAGGTTCTCGAATCCACGATGAACGCATACGAACACGTGTTTTATTTCCTGTGGGTTCTAGAGGCATCTTTGTTGCTAGATTGTATCCTCGTGGCATAAATTCTCCTTGGTTGTAACTGCGTTATTCAATATGACGGACCTTTTTGACTGGATACTCTGTAATAGAAACATTGCCTTTCTGAATTTTTAAAACCTTTCCGTTTATCAAAGCATCTGCAAGAATTTTTCGGCCGTGTGCAATAATTTTTGTAAAAGTAGGTCGTGATATCCCCATTTCAAGAGCGGCGTCTTCATGATACAAGCCCTCAAGATCTGCGAGGCGAATTGTTTCAAAAGCTTCTTCTGGAAGAAGAGCATATTGAATATTGCGCGATGAAACACCTTGGGGTTTGAACTGGCGAACTTTAGGGGCTTGTTTAATATGTCGATTGATGTAGGGCCTGACCATAATAAAATATTATGAACATATGTTCATATCAATGTCAAGAAGAAAACGAGGGTTTTTAGGCGCTAACATTAAACAATTATTTACTTTTTTCAGATTATCTGCGAAAGAAGGCCTCATAGAGTACTGTATAATAAAAAACACAATCTTTATGGTTTTCAGAATCTTATACTGATAATCATGAACAAAACTATTGAGAGTGTTCTTATGATATTAGGCATTGGAAGCATAGGTGTTCCTGAGCTATTAGTTGTTCTTGTGATTGGCATTTTCATTTTTGGAGCCAAAAAAATTCCTGAGATTGGTTCAGGATTAGGTAAAGCCATTCGCTCTTTTAATAAAGGAGTGAAGGGTGAAGATGAAGAGAACAAAAAAGACAAATAGCTTTTATATAAAAGAAATTTCGTGGTGGTTTAATACTATATGAAATCAATTGAGATCATTAGAGAAAAGAAATTCATTGTTATTCTTTTGTTACTTTTATTGATTGGGTTTGTCTATATAATGAAACCCTTTCTCATGGCTATGATATTGGCAGGGATTATTGTGCTTGTTTTTTACCCTGTGTTTGTCGAGCTGTGTGATCGCATAGGACAGCGTAGGCGATTGGCCTCAGTCATCATGACGTTTTTGATACTGACCTTACTTATTATTCCCACAGCGCTTATAGGCAGCATCCTTTTGAATCAAGTCTATCAATACATTAATGACTTAAATCTTAAAGGATATGTTGTTCAGCTATTTACGACTGATTTTTATACAACACATGTGGCGCCATTTCTTTTTGAGCTTGAAGACAAGTATCAAATAAAAATTGATATTTTTGGGATATTATCAAATCTTGGCAAGCAAATAGCACACTATGTTGGCAGTTTTTCACCTGTTTTATTTCTTGGTACGATGAGTTTTTTGTTTAATTTCTTGATTATGATTACGGGCATTTATTTCCTTTTTCTTGATGGTCCCGCTCTCACACGTACTATATTTGATTTAACACCCTTAAGAGATCGTTATGAAAAAAGTCTTGTTGTCCGTATTCGTAACACCATTGATGCTAGTATTTATGGTTATCTCGTTACGGGACTGATGATGGGTGTTGTGGCAGGTATTGTTTTTGCCATTACAGGAATAAAAGCCTATCTCATTTTAGCGACACTTACCTTTTTCATGTCAGTGGTACCCATTGTGGGTGCCGCTGGTGTTTGGGTTCCTGTTTGCTTGTACCTGCTTTTCACAGGTGATGTGTGGCAGGGCTTTGTGGTGATTTTAGGTGGTGCTGTTATTACATTTATCGATTATTTTTTGAAACCTATGATCATAAAAGGTAAAACACAAATTCATCCCATCCTGATTTTCTTTTCACTATTTGGGGGAATCAGTGTTTTTGGAATTTTGGGAATTTTATTTGGTCCTGTTATCACAGCTCTTTTGATTGCTGTGATCAGAATTTATCAGGAAGAATTTATATAAACTATGATCCGATGCTCCAATGCACCAATGCTCCGATGGAACATGCTATCGGTGCCTCGGTGAGTTGGCACATTGATACAGAAAAATGACGCAAGAAAATATTTATAAACAACAGAGATTGGAAAAAGCGGGTAGATTAATTGAAGCGGGTATCAATCCCTACAATAATAGATTACATCCCGAACATGTCGCTTCTGATTTAAGAGAGAAGTATGAACCTCTAACAGGTGAAGAACTTGAGGGCGTTACAGAAGACTTTAGTATCGCAGGACGCGTGATTGCAATACGCTCCTTTGGTAAAGCCGGTTTTATTAAGCTCAGAGATCGTACGGGTGAGTTCCAAATATTTACTCAAAAAGGAAAAATGGGAGAGCAGGGTGATGTGGTACTCAAAAATACGGAAGTAGGCGATTTTCTTCATGTTGCAGGAAAATTATTTCGCACAAAAACAAATGAACTTACTTTGCGTGTCGAAAAACTGAATATCATCACAAAAGCTATTGAGCAGTTGCCTGAAAAATGGCACGGCCTTACAGATGTGGAAACACGCTATCGTCAGCGCTATGTTGACATGATTGCTAATCCTGAAGTCAAAGAAGTTTTTAAAAAACGATCTCAGATTGTTTCGTTTATTCGTCGTTATTTTGAAGAAAAAGATTTTTTGGAAGTCGAAACGCCAATGATGCAAGCTATTCCTGGTGGCGCCAAAGCACGACCCTTTATGACTCATCATAATGCGCTTGATCTTGATCTTTATCTCAGAATAGCGCCTGAGCTTTATTTGAAGCGGTTAGTTGTTGGCGGTTTAGAACGTGTGTTTGAAGTCAACAGAAATTTTCGCAATGAAGGAATCAGCACACAGCATAATCCTGAGTTTACCATGTTGGAATTTTACATGGCTTATGCCACTTATGAAGATCTTATTAACTTAACTCAAGACCTGCTCAATCAATTGGCTATAACTGTTTGTGGTTCTGAGATCGTAGGATATCAAGGTAAAGAAATATCATTTCAAAAGCCTTTTGCGCGTTACACCCTTGTTGAATCTCTCGAAAAGCATTTGGGTTACACAAAAGAACAGACTATTGATAGGGCTTTTCTCCTCAATGAATGTGACAAACATCATTTTGAAGTAAAAAATAAAGATACTATCGATCTCGGTATAATCCAAATTCTTCTTTTTGAAGAGCTTGTTGAAAAACAACTCATTTCACCAACGTTTATCACACATTATCCCACAAGTGTTTCGCCGCTTAGCCGTCGAAACGATGAAGATGGTTCTGTTACAGACCGTTTTGAGCTTTTCATTTTTGGTCGTGAAATTGCCAATGCTTTTTCTGAACTCAATGATCCTGTTGATCAAAAAGAGCGTTTCATGAAGCAGGTTAAAGAAAGAGAATCTGGTGATGATGAAGCGATGTACATGGATGAAGATTTTGTGACCGCTTTAGAATATGGCATGCCACCAACGGCTGGTGAGGGCATTGGTATTGACCGTCTCGTTATGTTGCTCACAGATCAACCGTCTATTCGTGATGTTATTTTGTTTCCTGTACTTAGGCCGGATAAATAGTTTTGCGTGCTAGCGTCTAGCGTCCATCGTCTAGCGTTATGCTTTATTCAGTTTTATCCGTCTCTCAAACCTTGCTATTGCCAAATCCACTAGTCGTGTAATCAGTTCCGTATACGGAACGCCGCTAAGTTCTAGAAGTCTGGGGAACATGGAGATTTTTGTGAAACCGGGAATAGTGTTAACTTCATTGAGATAGATGATGCCTGCTTCCGAATAAAAGAAATCAACGCGCGCCATGCCTTCCAGGCCCAATATGTTAAAGGCTTTTAAGGCTGTTTCCCGAATTTTATCGGAAATATCTTGTGAAATATTTGCTGGGGCCTCGAGTTTTGTTGATGCCTCAATGTATTTTTCTTCATAGGAATAAAATCCATCAGGAGGAATAATTTCTCCGATGATGGATGCTGTTTGTGGTAACCCATCAAGCACAGCACATTCTAGTTCGCGACCAATGACAGCTTTTTCAATGAGAATTTTATCATCGTGCTCAAAAGCTACGCTTATTGCTTTGGTGAGCTCTTCTTTTGAAGTTACCTTCGAGATACCAAGAGAGGAACCGCAACGCGCAGGTTTCACAAAGCAGGTGTTGCTAAAAGCATTCCAGATTTCATTAGCCTCATGGGTGAGCCCAGATTTGCTATGGAGAGTGATTGAAGGAACGACATCAAGGCCGGCATGACTGAGAATTCTTTTTGTGAGATCTTTATCAATGGCTATGGCAGAGCCTGACACATCAGGGCCGACATACGGTACTGCCATAAACTCAAGAAGACCTTGTAATGTTCCATCTTCACCAAATGAACCATGAATAAGGGGAAAAACAACATCAATGCCCATTTTCTTTAAAACACCTGGTTGTGGGGTGATAGGCATTTCTTTGCCATGGGCAGAAAGAGAGATTGTCTTGGGATTGTTTGGGTTTTCAAGCCAATTATTTTCCTCATATTCGCGCCATACACCCATTTTATCGACGCCAATAATAGTGGGTGTGAAACGTTCACGATCCACAGCGCTGAGTACTGACTGTGCGGATTGTAAAGAAACTTCGTGTTCCCCTGACATCCCACCTGCAATTATTCCGAGTGTATGTTTCATCTTTGTTTAGTCTCACGTCTCATGTCTCATGTCTCACGCTTTTTACGATAGACGATGGACGCTAGACGCTAGACGGTTTTAAGCTAGCGACTATTAGATAGCCAATACGTAATCGCTCGTTCCAGTTTTCCTTTTGTCCAGCCTGAGAGTAATTGATGCTCTGCTCCAAAAATAATCATGGGAGTGCCATTCAGGCCATTGGCACTAGCTTCTTCAATATCCTTTTTTAGAGCTGTTTGCGTTTGTTCTGCCGTCATACAGAGTTGCATCTCATCATTGTTGAGAGACAATTCTTGTGCCATTGTTTGAAAAATATTTTCTTTTTTGAGCTTCTTTTGGTTTTCAAAAGCCTTATTAAACGCAGGCCAGTATTTATTTTGCTGACCGGCACAGCGTACAAATAAGGCTGTTTCGCAGGCATGTTCATGAAAGGGGCTGTTTATAAGTGGGTTGCAAGCCTGGTCAAGTGGGAGATCCTTATGGATGACTTTGATTTTATTATTTTGTGCTACAATCTTGTTCAGTGTTTCATGGAGGGTTTTGCAATGAGGGCATTGAAAATCTGTGAATTCTACGATGGTGAGCCTTGGTTCTTTAGCACCCATAGAAGGTCCTGAAAGTGATAAGGGGGTGAACAATTTTATGAATACGGGTTTTTCTTTGAGCAAGAGCTCTTGTTTTTTTGTTTCTAAATGAGTTGTGTAGCACAAGATAGCCACAAAGCTAGCCAGCATAAGAAAACCAATGATCACGCGAAGCCAATGTCCTGTGAGAAAACGAATGTCTTGCCAAAGAAGGGACGCTTGTTCCTTAAATGTGAAGGAGTTATTAAGCCAGGAAAGAATGAAGAAGAGGATGTTTATTGTCCACAGGACAGCACAAAGAATACACCAAACATCGAGAATGACTTTTGAAACATAAACCAAAAAAACTGTGTAAATAATTCCTAGGACAGAAAGCCAAAAGAAATACAAAGAAATTTTATGGTGCTTTGGTTTAAGTAGTTTGATGACGCAGAACAGGGTAAGAAAAGCATAAAAGAAAATACCCCAAAGAGAAACAGGAATGCCAAAAAGTTTTGACCAAGCACTAGTAGCAACGGCATCACAATTGATAGAGGCATTTATATTACAAAAACTAGCAAAGGCCTGATCACCACCGGTCACCATGTAATGGATGTGAGTGAGATAAGCTGATACGGCTATGGCGATGAGGGAGAGGATAAGGATCAGAAGAGTTAGTGTTTTGTTAGATGTTTTTCTATTCATGCTTTTAGTTTTCTAATTTCAATAATCAATATCCATGTAGAGACTTACTTGAATGCTGAATATTGAGTGTTGATTATTGGATATTGAAGCTATGTTCCAATCTCTCCCTTATGATAATGCTTCTGACAAAGAGCTATATAGGATTCATTGCCACCGATCATGATTTGTTCGCCTTCTTTTACAACGCGATTGTTCACAACACGAGCATTCATAGTGGCTTTGCGTCCACACCAACAGATAGTCTTGAGTTCTTCAATTTCATCAGCCCAGGCCATGAGCCATAAGCTGCCTTCAAAAAGCTCTGCCTGAAAATCAGTTCTAAGGCCATAGCAAATAACAGGGATATCAAATTTATTCACAAAGCGTCTGATTTGGGCAACTTGTTCTTTTTTTAGAAATTGTGATTCATCAATAAGCACGCAGCTAATGCGGATGTCTTTATTAAAATAATTAACCAGAAAATGATCATAAAAATCTGTGTCCACGGAAAATGTTGTGGCTTGTTTAGAAATGCCTGTTCGTGAGGCAATGCTGCCCTGGTCAAAGCGGGTATCTAACTGTGAGTTAAAAAGAGCCAC
>JAHJDR010000135.1 GCA_018812345.1 bacterium
ACGATGCTTATGATGAGGAGTATGATTATGATGAAGACGCTGACTTGTATGAAGAAATTTGTCTAGAATATCATTATGGCTGGAATGTGGATCAAGATGACTTTATGGGCTTTGATGAGAAATTTTTTGATGAATGTTGGGATGATTTGTTTGGATATGACGGTGTTGATGACAACTATGAGGATGATGTCGATCTAAGTGAAGAAGAGTTTGAAGAAGAGTATTATGAAGACGAATACGGTGAAAAAAAGGGTAAGATAAACGCAAAGAGCCCCAATGATACCGCAGGTGGTATTAATTTTCTTGAGCCTAAAAATAAAAATATTGTTCGCTATTTTATAGGAACTTGGGAAATTAATGAAAAGAGATCTACGTGTACTGATAAAAGTGGCGCTGATCTTGACCTTCCCATAATTCTGAGAGCCTATTCCTATGATGATTATCTTGATTTTGAAACGTCAATGAGCGAACTTGTTTGGTCTGGAATTATCTATCCTGATGAAACATTCGATTTTGAAATTGATTTTCTCGACAAATATGGCAAACCCTCCATTGATCTTGTTTGTACATGCGCCATGTATGAATATTACTGGAATGACACTTTAGAATGTACTTGTGACCCTTCTCACAGAGAACATTCATGTTCTTTGCAATATGAGATGTTCTAGCACCTCTTTTCCCTCTCGCACAGTATATATTAACTGTGTGAGGGGGAATGTGAGTATTCCCACCCAAGATGGCCATTGATTCCCACGCATGTTGGCCACCCAATCCCAATGATGTTGGCCACCGATTCCCACGCATGATGGCCACTTTAGCACTGTGCTTGGGAATCAGTGGCTACCATGTGGGAATAGGTGATCAACATGGCTGGGAATTCAATTTATTGATGTAATTCCAAGCACTTGAGTGATGCAGGTAGTTTGGCGTGTTAGGGAGTTTTCCTATTTAAAAGGAGAACTTTTTATGAGCCAAGAAAAACTACCTATGAACAAAACTAAAGAGATTTTTCGACTCCATTTTGAGTCAAAATTGAGCAATCGTCAGATTGCTCGGTGTCATAAAATATCAAGAGGCACCGTTCAAAACTACCTGTTTCGCTTTGCATTGATTGGCCTGGCATGGCCACTGCCAACAGAGATTGATGACGTAGCCCTCAACAGGTTACTCTTCCCCCCTAAACCACCAGGCCCACAGACACAGGAATTTTTCATCCCAGACTGGGTGGAAGTACACCGAGAACTCAAAAGAAAAGGAGTGACTCGTTATCTACTTTGGGAGGAATACCGTCAGTCCTTAAACCCAGAACAGGTGGGTTATTCTTACAACCGCTTTTGTGGTTTGTATAAAGAATGGGAGAAAAAATTAGGTTTGTCCATGAGACAAACACATGTGGCCGGCGACAAGCTTTTTGTTGATTACTCTGGAAAAACTATCCCCGTTCTTATTAATTTAAAAACAGGTGAAATCCGTGAAGCACAAGTCTTTGTAGCTGTGCTAGGTGCCAGCAATTACACCTACGCAGAGGCTACATGGACGCAGGCATCGTCAGATTGGATTGCATCACACACACGAGCTTTTGAGTTTTTTGGAGGAGTCACAAAATTGTTGATTCCCGATAATTTAAAAAGCGGCGTTAAAAAACCAGATCTCTATGAATCGGTCATCAATCGATCTTATGAAGATATGGCAACCCATTATGGTACTGCTGTCATGCCTGCTAGAGTCAGAAGGCCGAAGGACAAGGCCAAGGCCGAAATTGGTGTTTGTGTTGTATTGCGTTGGATTTTAGCCAAGCTCAGAAACCGGACTTTTACAAGTTTAGCTGAAGCAAACATCGCCATAGCCGATCTATTGCCAGGACTCAATAACAAGCACATGCAAAAAATCAAACGATCTCGACGTGAACTGTTCGAGGAATGTGATAAGCCAGCCCTATCACCCTTGCCACAGCAACGCTACGTTTACCTTGAGTTTAAGAAATGTCGTCCTGGGCCAGGGTATCATGTAACAGTTGAAGATCACGACTACTCAGTGCACCACAGCCTTTATGGACAGAAACTTGAGGCACGCTATTCAGATAAAATAGTTGAGATTTATCACAAAGGGCGTCGTGTGGCTTCGCACGTGAGATTGTACGGAAAACAAAGAAACAGCACCCTTCCAGAGCACATGCCTTCAACACATCGTTTTAGGGCTGAGTGGACCCCTGAGAGATTCATCAAGTGGGCTCGAAACATTGGTGAAGAACCAGCCATTGTTTGCAAAAAAATCATGGAAAAATACAAACATCCTGAACTCGGTTTTAAATCGTGCCTGGGAATTATCAGCCTCGAAAAAAAATACGGAAAAGATCGCCTGATAGCAGCCTGTAAAAAAGCAGTAGTTCTCAAAGCCTTTACCTACAGCATGATTAAAAACCAGCTCAAAACTGGCATGGATAAAATGCCACTGCAACAAACAGAACTTCCCCTCGTGACATCTCAAACATGGAGTTGTCACGACAACATCCGGGGAGGTTCTTATTATAACGGAAAGGACGAAACAAATGACAATAGAAGAAACAATCGAGAAACTGGGCAAGATGAAGATGGCCACGATGGCCAAATCGATTCGAGAAAGACTCAGCAAACCAGACCATCAGGACCTGAGTCATCAGGAAATGATAGGGTTGATCATAGACGACGAATATCTGGCGAGGGAGAACCGCAAAATGAACAGGCGCCTCAAAAATGCGAAGTTCAAAATAATAGCAACGATGGAGGGCATCGACTATCAGATCAAGCGGGGGCTTATCAAAAACAAGATGTTGGAACTAGGCAATCTCAAATGGATCATTCAGAAGCAGAACATCATCATTACGGGACCGACAGGAGCGGGCAAGAGTTTTGTGGCGCAGGCTTTGGCTCACCACGCTTGTCGACAGGGGTACACGGCACGTTACTCCCGTCTCACAAAACTCCTCAATGAACTGATTGTATCGCGTGCTGATGGAACTTATCAAAAGCTGCTTGGCAAGCTCTTAAAATATGATGTGTTGATTCTGGATGATTGGGGCATTGCTCCGCTCCAACCGCAAGAACAACAGGATTTATTGGAAGTGATAGATGATCGTTACGAAACCCGATCAACCATAATCACTAGCCAATTGCCTGCAAAAAACTGGCATGAGTTTATTGGTAACGACACGGTTGCTGATGCTCTTTGTGATCGTTTGGTTCACAACGCGTACAAAATCAAACTCAATGGAAAAGACTCTGTTAGAAAATTAAAAGGAGGTATCAAAAATGAAGAAAACTAACCAAATAAAAAATGTGTGCTTGATTATCATGTTGGCCACCTGATAAAAACAATTGCCTGCATCGCTAACGCTACCCAAGGGTGGCCAACATGCG
>JAHJDR010000136.1 GCA_018812345.1 bacterium
CATCTTGCTTCGTAAGGGCCTGAAATTATTGGATATCGATTTTTTTGTTTTTTTCCAAATATAATCACCAGTCAGGTTAATATGCTCCCATGACAATGGGGATAAATGTTGTAAAAGTTGGTCATCAATAGGCTGACCATTCTTTTTTAAAGAGTGAATAGCTCTTTCCAAATATACTGTATTCCAGAGTATGATGGCTGCTGTTACAAGATTTAAACCACTTGCACGGTAGCGTTGATTTTGAAAACTACGATCTCGCAATTCTCCAAGACGGTTGAAGAACACAGCTCTTGCCAGGGCATTTCTGGCCTCACCTTTATTCAGACCTGCATTGACACGACGACGAAGTTCAATATTTTGTAACCAATCCAAAGTAAAAAGAGTGCGCTCAATACGACCTAATTCTCGCAGAGCAACGGCAAGTTTATTCTGACGGGGATAACTGCCAAGTTTTCTTAACATCAATGAGGCTGTTACAGTTCCCTGTTTGATTGACGTTGCCAGGCGAAGAATTGCATCCCAGTGTGCATGAATGAGCTTTTCGTTGATTTTACCTCCAATCAGGGGTTGTAGAGACTCATATTTCTTTTTGTTTTTTGGCACATATAATCTGCGGTCAGACAAATCACGAATTCGTGGTGCAAATCTAAATCCAAGTAGATGCATGAGGGCAAATACATGATCGGTAAAACCCAATGTGTCTGTATAATGTTCTTCAATATGCAAATCTGATTCATGATAAAGTAAGCCATCCAGAACATACGTGGCATCACGCACACCTACATTAATCACCTGTGTATGAAATGGGGCATATTGATCTGAGATATGAGTGTAAAACTGCTTTCCTGGTTCACTGCCATATTTTGGATTTATTCTTCCCATGGCCTCAGCTCTATTGCCTGTCCTGAATCGTTGACCATCAGACGATGATGTTAGGCCTTCTCCCCAGTTAGAAGCAAAAGGTTTTTTGTATTGCGCATTTACCAGTTCTGCAAGGGCTGCTGAATAGGTTTCGTCTCTAATATGCCACGCTTGAAGCCAAGCGAGCTTAGGATAAGAGCTGCCAGGACAAGATTCTGTCATTTTTGTTAGACCAAGGTTAATGGCGTCAGCCAAGATGACTGTAAGCAAAAGTGTTTTGTCCTTTGCCTGTTCATTGTTTTTAAGGTGTGTGAAATGGCGTGTGAAGTTGGTCCATTCATCAACTTCTTGTAAAAGATCTGTAATCTTTATGTGTGGCAACAATCCATTAGCTGCGCGAATCAGATTATTTGCTTCTTCTGGGACCATGTTTGTTTGAGGAGTTATTTTTAAACCCGATTCTGTCATGACAGCATCAGGCAATTCATCTGCTTTAGCCAGGGTATTAACGTGTTCCAGCTGTTGCTCTAAAGTGTCAATTCGTTCACTCATGTATTGGTTATAGTCTTGTGAAATATTGAGTGGCACAGCCTTATTTTTTTTGAGAGTAATAAATTCATCAACAGATACCAGATATTCATCAAAATCTTTAAATTGTCGTGAACTCTTTACCCATATGTCACCAGATCGCAGAGCATTTTTTAGCTATGCCAGAACACACAACTCATAAAATCTGCGATCTACAGCATTTTCTTTAAAAACAAGGTTTTTCCAACGTTTTCGGACAAAGCTGGTAGGGACTTTATTGGGTAAGGTTCGTGAATTTGTGGCATTTAGTTCTTTGATTATTTCAACAGCATCAAGAAGATCTTTTGCTGCTGGCGCTGCTTTCAATTTTATCGCCTCAAGAAATGCTGGTGAAAAACGACGCACTTGAGAAAAATTATCGCCAATGCGATGCAAATAATCAAAGTCTTCTGTTGTGCTTAGTTTTTCAGCCTCTGTAACGGTTTGTTTAAAAACATCCCAAGGTATAATAGCTTCAATAGCGTCAAACGGATCAGTGCCGGTTTCTTTCGCCTTCATCAAAGCATTGCCAATGCGATAGTATAAGCGGACCTTGTCGTTGATAGCCTTGCCTTCTTGTTGAAAGAGTTTTTCGTGATTACGTTTGGCTTTATTAAACAGAGCACCAATAATACGGTCGTGCATGTCAATGACTTCGTCTATGATTGTGGTTTTTGTTTCTAACAACGAGGCAACGAGTGTGGCATAGCGCCTTTTTTGCTCAAATCTCGCAAGGTCATGAGGCGTCATGTGCTGACCCTCTCGCGCTAATTTTAAAAGACGGTTTTGGTGTATGGATTTCTCTAAG
>JAHJDR010000137.1 GCA_018812345.1 bacterium
AGCTTTTGCGCGCCATTTTTGCACCATCACCCCTTCTCCAACAACCTCTTTCGCCTCTTTTTTGTCTTATATATATAGCGTTTTATTTGTCGGAGACCTTCTTTTTCTTTGACCTTTTCTGTTGTTTTTGATTATGAGACGTTGTACAGATCAGGAAAGGCGCTAATCATGACAGACCTATCTATTCTCAGGGATCTCTGCTTACTAAATGGCATCGACTTAAAGGGCGGGCACGCCGGATTATACACCTCCTTTTTCCAAACAACATTAAAATGGGGCTGTTCCATCAATATTACAAAGAACATTAGTCCAAAAAGATACTTTATTGAAAATGTTCTAGACCCCGTTCTCGCGCATCAATCGCTTGTTCGGGCCTTGGGAAAAATTGTGTTTCCCATAATTGATGTGGGCTGCGGTGGTGGTTTTGCGGGAATAACCTTTCATATTGCCAACGAGCAAGCATCCTCTCTTATGCTTGTAGATAGCAGTCGTAAGCGAATCAGTTTTTGTAAGGACGTCATAAGAAAGCTTTGCCTTTGTAAAACCACTGCTATTAACAATTCTTTTGAAAATACCATAGAATGTTTTCCTGATAATTCTTACCTCCTGTCGCGTGCCACATTCAGCCTTGCTAATTTTTTAAAAACCTCTCTCAAACACAAAACATCAGCCCCTCTAAAAATTGTTTCTTTTGAAACCCAGCAGTCTCTGGTTGGTTATTTTGGTATCGATAAAATGGTCGCTGCCACTGCCACTCAAGATAATGGGTCCTTTAATATTTCAAAACACGACGGCAAAAACTATCTGATTTGCAAATACACCATTCAGCCAGACAATATTAATAGATTTCTGGTAATCGTTGACCTCTAGTCTGTACAGACAGCTACTTCTCATAATGTTTTAAAAACCCTTCCTTGGATTTTTGCCCCTTTTGTTTATTAGACACTTACGTCCGCTTCCTAATGCTGTGCTTTATGTTGGCGGTTTTCTTCTACGATTACACATAGTTAGGCTTGCAGGCTTTTAGTTCATCATTTACGACTCATAAAACATCATTTTTCTCGCTTTTTGATCTCATTTCTGTTT
Source organism: bacterium (assembly GCA_018812345.1). GTDB lineage: Bacteria > UBA10199 > UBA10199 > UBA10199 > JADGCS01 > JAHJDR01. Next base: position 1,087 of record JAHJDR010000137.1, read on the forward strand.
CACGTGAAACATGTATCGCGTTGATATAATTGGGCTTTTCGGCCCTGCTCTTTTTGTCAGCATTTCATCACTTTCTTGCTTGATGATTTCAATATAACTTACTACTAATATTTAAGGATAATTGCCCTGAAAAATACTGATGTTATCCTATGCATTCGATTCTGTTTGCTTTTTTGGAGGTATATGAAAATTTGTTCTATCAGCAATCAAAAGGGTGGTGTTGGCAAAACTACTAGTAGCGTTAACATAGCGACATACTTAGGGAAAATGGGATATAAAACTCTTCTAATTGACCTTGATCCACAGGGCAATGCCAGCAGTGGCATTGGACTGAACAAGTATCGTATCGATAAAAGCATTTATCACGCGCTTATTGGCGAGATAGACCTTGTTGATATTGTTAGGAAATCTGACTATGAGAACCTCTTTGTTGTTCCTTCGAATCGCGATCTTATTGGTGCAGAGGTTGAACTAATGCAGGCGTACTCAAGAGAGACAAAACTTTTGTCTGCACTTAATTCTGTACAGAATGATTTTGATTTTTGTTTCATAGACTGTCCCCCTTCTCTGAATCTTCTCACTGTTAATGCCCTAACGGCATCTGACTACATACTAATTCCTGTTCAAACAGAATATTATGCGCTTGAGGGAATTTCCGAATTATTGAATACTGTTCAGCTTGTTAGAGAAAACCTAAACAAAAACTTATCAATTCTTGGAATTGTGCTTACCATGTTTGATTCTAGAAACAATCTAGCAAATCAGGTTGTAGATGAAGTAAGATCTTACTTTAAGGATAAAGTTTTTTCCTCAATTATTCCGCGCAATGTAAAGCTAAGTGAAAGTCCTTCACATGGTGAGCCGATTTTAGTCTACGATTCTAAATCGCGGGGTGCCGAGGCTTATGAAAAATTATCAGAAGAAATTGTTGCAAGATTAAATGGCGTTTCTAAGGGCAATCTTCGTTTAGTTAACGATGTTTAATTGTATTTTGTTTTCAGTGAAACAATCACTTTAATAGAATTCAAAAACTTAATATTATGATTAGAGGAAATATGATAGATCAAAAAAAGGCGCTGGGCAAAGGGCTTGGCTCTCTCATTCCCATGACAGCGAAACATTCTTCCGACTCACCAAAAGAATATATTGTTTGCCCTTTGTCGGATATCGTTCCCAATCCAAATCAACCGCGAAAACTTTTTTCTAAAGATTCTTTATGCGAGCTTGCCGCCTCCATAGAAGAAAAGGGTGTTATTCAGCCTGTAATACTTCGAGAAATCGGTGGCGGAAAATATGAGCTTGTTGCCGGTGAAAGGCGCTATCGCGCTTGTTTACAGCTTGGTTTGGAAAAGATCCCCGCCATTGTAAAAGAAGCAAATGCAAACGAAGTGCTTGAGATTGCTCTAATTGAAAACATTCAAAGACAAGATCTAAATCCCGTTGAAGAAGCCCTTGCCTATAAAGACCTTCTCAGCCGTCATCAATACACACAAGAAGAGCTTGCTAAACAACTTGGAAAAGATCGCTCGAGCATAGCTAATTCTCTGCGCCTTCTAAAGCTGCCTGACAAGGTGAGAGACTATCTCATTGGAAATGTTATTTCTATGGGCCATGCCAGGGCGCTTCTTTCTTTTGATAGCAAAGAGCTTCAAGTTCAAGTTGCCAACGACATCGTCAATCATAGCCTTTCTG
>JAHJDR010000138.1 GCA_018812345.1 bacterium
AAATAAACACCATTTACAAAATAGGATGGCGTACCAGAAACACCCACATCAATTCCATCTGCCATATCTTTGTCAATTTCTTTAAAATAACGGTGGCTGTCTACACAAGTGTTAAAATTACTCATGTTTAATGAAAGCGCCTGCCCCATGTCTTTCAACTGTTTATAAAAATCTTCTTTGCTCAGCTTTTTATCAAATAATGTGCGTTGTCCTTCCCAGATTTTGTTGCTATATTCCCAATATTTGCCTTGTTCATGAGCACAATTAGCCGCATTAGAAGCGTCTTTTGCAAGCTGATGAAAGCTTAATGGATAATCTCTAAAAACATAATACACTTTATCCTTATATTCTTGCATAATGCGATTCAGTGTTGGGCGCACACGCTTGCAATAAGGGCATTGAAAGTCAGAAAACTCAATAATTGTAACGGTAGCATTTTTATTTCCTTGGCCAGGATCATCATCAACACTCACATTCGCGCGAGGTCGTTCAAGGTTTATTTTTATCTTAGCAGCTTTACGCAAACCCTCAATATATTCTCCTAGGACACCGTTTTCCTTTTGTGACTTGAGCTTTGCCATGAGCTGTTCTTTTACCTCACCAAACTCTTTACCTTTGTAATACTTTTTGTTCATGTCAAAGATAACACGCGCCTCTGCCTCTGTCACCTCGCCTGCTTTAGCCGTGATGTTTTGTTCTAGTTTATCAACTGAAATACCTTGCTTCTTTGCCTCTCTGACGAGAAGAGTTTCCTGGACAAGCTGCTCAAGGGCAGCTCTTTTTATGGAATACATTTGGGCCTGAATTTTCATCATTCGTGTATTCGCCAAAGACATGACCTGATCATCTGTAATTTGAATATCATCAATCGTGGCCAAAACCTCTTTGGCTTGAACGCCTGTAGAAAACAACGCAATGGCCAAAACAAATAATGTGAGTAAAACAAGCTTTTTCATAGTATTTCCTTCTCTATAATAGATTAATCATCAACATAAGCATAATTAATTGATTGCGGTTAATTAGTACAGAAATAACACGAACATCAATTATTTATGTAAGATAAAATTAAGGTTTGATTTCTTTATAAAAATTGCTCATGTAAAGAAATAAAGGTACGTCTATGATTATTCTCGGCATTGATCCAGGCAGCCGCATTACCGGCTTTGGTCTTGTAAAAAAATCTGGAAATAACACCGCCCACCTAGAGAATGGGACCCTTTTTCTGGATTCAAAAGAACAGTATAAAGATAGGCTTGTCTACCTTTATCAAGAAATTCAGGCTCTCGTAAATGCCTTTCAACCAGAAGCCCTTGCCATTGAGAATATTTTTTATCATAAAAACCCAAAATCTGTCCAAAAATTAGGTGAGGCTCGTGGCGTTGCTATTTTAGCGGGGGCTATTTCAGGTTTAAGTATTTTTGAATACACGCCACTTGAGGTGAAAAAAGCCGTTACAGGACATGGAAATGCCACTAAAGAACAAGTACAATACATGGTCAGAAGACTATTGAATCTCAAAGACCTCGCAGAGGAAAATGCAAGTGATGCCTTGGGAGTTGCTTTATGTCATGCGCATTCTTGTAATCACATGAATTCTGATTTAAATAAAGCAACAACTCCTACGAATAGAGCACAAGAACTGTTAAAGAAGGCAAACTTTTATCGGTAATCGGTTATAGGTTGTCGGTTATCGTTGAGTAATAACGAAAAACAATAACCCATAACCTATAAACTATAAACAATTATGATTGGATTTTTATCAGGAACCATACACAGCAAAGAAGACATGAAGGCAATCATCAATGTTAGTGGTGTTGGCTATGACGTTTTAATTTCACAAACAACATTAGCCGCCATAGGTGAGGCCGGAGATTCTGTGCGACTGGAAATTTACACACATGTGAATGAAAGCACTTTTCAACTTTTTGGATTTCAAAACACCAAAGAAAAAAAGTTTTTCCAAAAGTTAATCTCCGTATCAGGCGTTGGACCAAAGCTTGCGCTGACAATGCTGTCTGCCATGCCTTTGTATGCCTTGGCGCAAGCCTTAGCACAAGGAAATCTCGCCACACTCACAAGCATCAGTGGTGTCGGCAAAAAAACAGCTGAACGCCTTGTAGTAGAACTAAAAGATAAGTTTAAAGATGAAATCATCAGCATGCCTCTTGCCGCAAACGATGAAACTGAGTATGACTTCCGGTTGGCCGATGTGACAAGCGCTCTTATGACTCTCGGCTATCCTGAAAACTATGCAAAAAAAGCAGTGAATGGATTAGAAATTCGCGACGACGACACGGTACAGTCTTTGATTAAAAAGTCACTTGTGAGAATACAGAAGTAAACGATAGACGCTAGACGCTAGACGCTA
>JAHJDR010000139.1 GCA_018812345.1 bacterium
AGAGTTGGCTAAAGAATATTTTGAACAAGGGTTTGAGAATATTTATTTAGCAACAGGGTATTCCGTTGAAGACTTTCCTAATATGCCTTGGATTAAGGGCGTTGTTGGGAAGGAACCGCCGTTTTTGGTTGGGTAGGGGGAATTTGGACCTATGTTGCCTAGGGACCTATGGGCCTGGGGGATTGGGGAGTTTGGGGAACGAGACGGTCGAGCGATCGAGACAATCGTAAATTAGTTATACAAGGAGTAAAATATGATGCCAACACATACACCTTTTGTACAACAAGCTTTAATGGCAAAGGTATGGAGTGTACTGTTTCCAGCACCTGATGCAGGCTTGATTCGTACGTTCGCAGAACAAACAACAGGGCCCCACTTGGCTTTAGGTGTTGCAGCAGGGAGAGAGATTGAAGATACGCTAGCAATGGGAAGAAAGGTGATTGGTGTTGATGCTAATCCGGACATGCTAGGAGTGACAAGAGAAAGGTTTAGACATGAGTTTGACAGAGGACAGTTAAGATTAGTGGAAGATTATTTTTCAGAAGTAGATTTTCCTAAAGATACTGGTTTTATTACAATGATGGGTAATACATTGCCAATGGTTTTAGAAAGATCAAAAAGACAACTAATTTTACAAAAAGCTTATGATTGCCTCATGATAAATGGCAAGATGTTAGTGGTTTTGCATCAGAATTATCCTGAGGGAAACTCATCAAGAGAGCAAGTTCTAGATTCTGAATTTGGGCAAATAACATTTAAAGTACGTTGGGAAGATAATGCAGAAAAAACATATAGAACATATTTTGCTGAAATATTGTTAGGTGATCAACGAGAAAGTGTTGAGGCACCTATAGCATTGATGTCCATGGATGAGTTCTTAGAAGATGCAACAAAAGCAGGTTTTGAACGGGAGGCTTTGTTTGGTGATCACGACATGTCAGATTATTCAACAAAATCTCAATTCGGCATTCATGTTTTGGTTAAAAAATAGAGAGTGTTGTAAATATTGTGTAAAAAAATATTGAAAAGATGGCATGGGGAGTGCAATATACTGGTGTTTGATAGATTTTATCTGGTTGTTTCGTTAGTTGATTTGTAATTTATAGGTAATACAGTGAATAATAAAAAAATGTCCTATATTTCAATTTTTACGTTTTCTTTACCCTTAATATTGGCGAGTGCATCTGATGTTATCATGTCTACAGTAGATACGGCATTCATTGGTCATGTTGGTAAAGTTGAAATTGCTGCTGTTGGTTTAAGTGGTCTCTTTGTCTGGGCAGTATACAATCTTGTAAAAGGTATTCTGGTTAGCGTTGGTACCCTAGTATCTCAAAATTTTGGTGCTAAACAATACAGGCAGATAGTTATATCCGTTCATTGTGGTTTGCTTATTTCTCTTATTGCCGCAGTTTTGTTTTTTTTATTGAGGAGTATCTTACCCTTTTTGCTATCTTATATGAACCCTTCTGCAGATATTCAACAAGCAGCAAATACATATTTAAGTATAAGGTTTCTTGGGGCGTTTGGTTTTTTTGGTGCTATTGTTTTTGCGGCACTTTATAGGTCACTAAATTTAGCTAAGTTTGTTTTAATTACATCAATTTTTGCAAACTTTACTAATATTTTATTGGACTACTTACTGATATTTACATTTGATTATGGAATTCAAGGAGCCGCTATTGCAACAGTAATCAGTCAATGGTTAAGCTTTGCAATTTATATTGTATTATTTATTTATTATGATTTTTCAAAAATTGGTATTTTGGAAAATATAAAAAAATTCTTTGGAATTGAATTAACTCTACTAAAGAAGCTTTTGAGTATAGGGATTCCTTATTCATTAAAGTTTTTTTCTGAAGTAATGATATTCTATTTATTTATAATGATGTCAGGTTGGTTAAGTGTCGATGCTTTAGCTGTGACTACAATTATGTTTCAAATAGTAATATTTACTAATATGACAGCTTCAGGAATTGGTCATTCGGCGCAAGTGCTTGTGGGGCAAAAAATTGGTGCAAAAGAACTTGATAGTGCAAAAAAAGCTGGCCGTTTATGTGTTGAGCTAAATCTGTTTATTGCATTGGGTTTTTCAATTATATTGGTGTTGTTTTCAAAATATTTAATAATGATTTTTAATTCAGAACAAAGCATTGCCAGTTTATTTTCTTCGATATCCTTTTTTGGTGCTTGCATGATATGCGGTGATGGTTTGCAGATGGTTGCTGGTAGTGCCTTAAATGGAGCCTGTGATACAAAGATTCAGTTTAAGTACATGATGATTTATGGTTACGTATTATTTGTACCCTTGTGCTATATTCTAACGTTTGATTTTAAACTGCAACTTTTTGGTGCGTGGATTGCAATGGCAATATTTATCTTGTTACTTGGTTTTGCGCTTACGTATCGTTTTTATTCTGGACAATGGGAAAAGAATTGTAATGTTGTATAACAGTATGAATAAGATTAACTTAAAAGAACAAAAGCCCTCTGATTGTTTGAATTCACTGTATCAATCCAATACAGCATCGTTTGATAAATTGGTCTTTTCTATACAATCACAAACATTAAAGATAAATAAATCATACGAAATTATAAAAAATGTTGATAGACAGCTTTGCAATGTTTCTGAAAAATACAGCGGTGATATCTCATCAATTAAACTGCCTGATCGAGCCATAAATAGATTAACAATATTATATGGTAGTCATTTGTGTAATTTTAACTGTTTATACTGTTATACAAAAAACATGAAAGATAGTCCTGTTGATATAGCTATCTACAAACAAATAATAAATCAATTAACGTCTCTTAATTTGCAATATACATATTGGCCAGGCATTGGCGAATTAACCTTATTGCCTGAGTTTTGGAAATTGATGAAGTATCAGGCTGAATTACATCTGCCAGCTGTAGTTTTTTCAAATGGCTCTGTTTTTTATGATGATGATTTAGCAACAAAATACTTAAATAAGAACGCGGGTGAATTATTCGTGATTGTCGATGAATTGCCAAGCCTTCATCTATATATAAAAATGTGGTCTACTAATCAGGATATGGCATGTGCTATGTATGGTGTTTCTAAAAGAGATTATGCTTATGCAAAATACAAAGGGGTATTTGTGCCCCTCGCCCTGAAACTTTTGCATGAAAGATATGGAAATAGAATAGGTATACAATGTTTAGTTACTAGAGATAATTTTTATGACTACACAGAGACGATTCTTCCATTTTGCATAGAGGAAAAAATACCTCTATTTGCAGAACCTTTAATACTATCAGGAAATGCAGCAAAGATTGATGTTGAGGAAAAATGTTTAACAAAAGAGCAGGAAGATAGTGTTAGGCACAGTTTTGCATCAGGTGAATTGGCTTGTCGCAAACGTCAGTATGGAGAAATGATTTTAATGTCTGATGCAATGACTCCTGGAATAGCTTTACAGCCGAGAAAAGAAGATCGCATCATTGATGAAAATGGGAAGTTAAGATCTCTCGATAGAATATATTTTAGTAGTTACTTTAGAAATG
>JAHJDR010000140.1 GCA_018812345.1 bacterium
ATAAATAAAATTTTTGGTAAAAGTATAAAAGCTGGTCGTCTAAACAAGATGAGGGACAGCGCTTCATTTCTTCGGTTATAAGATGAAAGGCGTTTGTTTCTTTTGCGTTTTGTGAAAAAGCAGGATGAAAGAGCTGTTGTTGGCCCAAAGGGCTTATGCCTGACAACCAAACCTGATGTCTAAAGACACCATCATAATCAAGCCCCATGAGAAATTGCCGAAGCTTGAAGTCAAAACTCATGTTTTTATTACTAACAGGAAGTGCCTTAGCAATGGCGTTTAGCGACCTTTTTACAAAACCAGGAAGCCTCTGAATTTCATTGGCAAGGCGATTAGCGAAAAAAGTTGGATAACCAGCGAACAGCTCATCGCCCCCATCACCCCCAAGGGCCACCGTTACTTGATTTTTTGTGAAACGCGACAAAAGATATGTGGGCAATATAGAGGGGTCTGCAAAAGGCTCGTCCACATAGCCCATAACATCAGGAAGGATAGTAAGCATTTTTTTTGCTGAAAGCGTTTCTTCATAATGGTCGGTTTGAAAGTGTTTAGCGACCAAGGAAGAGTGGCGCGATTCATCATAACTTTTTTCTTCGAAGTTAACAGCAAAGGTTTTAATGTCCTTCGTGTGATAATGATTTGCCATCATGGATACAATGGCAGAAGAATCAATTCCCCCAGATAAGAAAACGCCAAGAGGAACATCTGAAATTAAACGAGAACTAACAGCATTATTTAAAAGATTATAAACGTTGCGGGACGCCTGCTCAAACGAGTCCTTTGATGTGCTCCCAGCAGGGGGCGACCAATAACGCTTAAGAGAAACAGAGTGCCTGTTAACCGTAAGAAAAGAGGCTTGTTGCAGCTTATTAACATTCTTGATGATAGAGAGCGGCGCGGGCACATATTCGTACGTAAAAAAGTTCTTCAGCGCCAACGGATCGACATCTTTTTCTATTAATGGGTTTTTAAGCAAGGCCTTTAGCTCGCTTCCAAAAACAAAAACACCTTTTGTTTGAAAATAATAAAGGGGCTTTTTGCCCATTCTATCACGAGCCAGAAAAAGAGATTTGTTTTTCTCATCCCAAACAGCAAAGGCAAACATGCCATTAAGCTCATCGAGACAGGCAGCCCCCTTAAGAGCAAAGAGCGTTAACAGCACCTCAGCATCAGACGCGGTTTTAAAAACATGCCCTTGTTTTTGTAAGCGCTGCTTTATCTCAAGGTAATTATAAATTTCACCATTAAAAACAAGAGTATATCTTTTGTCTGAGGAGGCAATCGGCTGGTGGCCCGTTTCTAAGTCTATTATGGATAATCTTTTATGACCAAGCCCCACAAAGTCGGAAAAAAAATAGCCGTCGTCATCAGGGCCACGAGAAACGATAGCATCACCCATATTAAAAAGGGTTTTTCGACAAACGTCTTTATTTTGGAAATCTATGATGCCAACAATACCACACATAATTAAGAGGTAGGGCCAGTTTTGTTAAAGCCAATGCGTTCTTTGATGCGATAGGGCTTTTTGCCCTGCGATTCATGATAGGTTCTCATAAGCAGTTCAGCCAAAAGACCCATCATGATCAAGACAACGCTTGTCATAAAGATAAATAACGAAATAATAAACAAAGGGTTTTTATGAACCATGATGGAGGGCTCAAAAAAATACTTTTGGTAAAAAACGTACGACGCTATTGCAACGGAAACAAGACAAAAGAAGGCGCCCAAGCCACCAAAATAATAAAGAGGCTTTGTTGCGTAGTCCCCTAAAAACTTAACTGTAATAAGGTCAAGAAGAACCTTAAAGGTTCGGCCAATACCATATTTTGAGGTTCCTTTTTTTCGCGGATGATGCCCGACAGGTATTTCAGTGATTTTTGCGCCCGCATATTTTGCATAAGCAGGGATAAAGCGGTGCATTTCACCATAAAGATGTACTTGATCTAAATAGTAGGAATTATAAGCTTTTAAAGTACAGCCATAGTCTTTGAGGGCCACACCTGTTACGCGTGAAATAAGATAGTTAGCAATTATAGAGGGGAGACGCCTAAAAAAGAAGCCGTCCTTTCTTTTCTTCCGCCACCCACTAACGACATCAAAGCCTTCCTCCATTTTTACGAGAAGGCGCGGGATGTCGGCAGGATCGTTTTGATTATCTGCGTCTAGCGTAATATAGATTTGTCCATCGGCCTGCTTAAAGGCGGCCTCCATGGCTGCTGTTTGGCCAAAATTACGCGAAAAGGATATAATCTTTAAGTCAGGGTCGTTTTGAGCAAAACCTTTCAAAACGTCTAACCCCTTATCTGTTGAGCCATCATTAACATAAATGATCTCAGATGGTTTCTTTAAGGCGTTCAAGACCCCTCTAATGTTTAGGTAGTTTTCCTCAAGGTTCTCTTCTTCATTATAAAAGGGAATAAGGATGGAAAGGACATATTTTTTTTCGAGTATTGCCTCCATTGTCTTTGTTTGATAGCAGGGTTTTAAGATAAGATGCAAATTAAGAATTCATCTTTCTTATCAAGGAGGCTTGAAACATGAACATATTGCTAACAGGCTGCGCAGGTTTTATTGGTTCACACCTTGCTGAAAAACTTCTTCATTTAAAACACAACGTTTTTGGCGTTGATAATTTTGATCCTTACTATTCAGAGAGCCTAAAGCGCAGTAATTTAGCAGAGATTGAAAAGACGGCCAGGGAGCTTGACGCCTCTTTTCATTTTGAAAGCCTTGATATTTGTAATTCAGAAAAAATAAGAGAGTTACTAAATAGCAACGCCATTGAGACGGTTGTTCATCTTGCAGCCTTGGCAGGGGTTCGCCCCTCATTAGAAAAACCTTGTCGTTATGCTAAAGTAAACGTGGAAGGAACAACCAACCTGCTGGAAGAGGCGCGCAAAAAAAATATAAAAAACTTTGTCTTTGCCTCCTCTTCTTCTGTTTATGGAAACTATAAAGAAACCCCTTTTAATGAGAACATAGAAGTAGACTCAATGATATCTCATTATGCGACAACAAAGAGAGCGGGAGAGCTAACCTGCAAGACATATCATAATTTATATAATATGAGCATTGCTTGCCTGCGCTTTTTTACAGTTTACGGACCGCGTCAAAGACCAGATTTAGCCATCAATAAATTTACTCATAAAATATTACAGGGCGATGAAATTTCCATATATGGAGACGGATCAAAAAAAAGAGACTTTACATACATTGACGACATCATAGAGGGGACAGTAAAAGCAATTAACTGGACAGCCCAGGCAACTCAAGCGGCTTTCGAAATTTTTAATCTTGGCGAAGCTAAAACAACTGACGTAAACACATTAATCGCCATGATTGAAGAGGCAGCGGGCAAAGACGCCAAAAGAAAATATGAACCAAATGTTGCCGGCGATGTTTTGCAAACATTTGCAGACATTACAAAAGCAAAACAAATATTAGGATATAATCCCAAAACAGATATTAGTGAAGGAATTCAAAAATACGTGCACTGGGTTAAGGAGAGAATATAATATGAACATTTCAGCCAATGACTTAAGAAGGGGTGACGCGGTTCTTATGAACGGACAATTGTTCGTGTGTTATAAGGCCGAGAGGCGTGTTATGGGACGAAAGTCTGCTTTTGTACAAGTTATTTTAAAAAACATTCAGGACGGAACACAAAAAGACATGAAGTTTGGATCTTCTGACATAGTGGATAGAGTCGATCTTTTTGAAAAGGCAGTCCAGTTTCTTTATCAAGATGGCGATACTTACGTTTTTATGGATAATAGCAATTATGAGCAGTTTGAACTTGGCAAAGATGTCGTGTCTGATGCCGCCCCCTTTCTAAAAGACGGCCTAGAAATAAGAATCTTGTTTTATGAACAAACAGCAATTTCACTAAAGCTTCCAACAAGCATGGATTTTGAAATTACTGAAGCAGACCCCAACATAAAAGGGGCAACAGCAAGCGCCCAATATAAAAACGCCACAATCGATAATGGTTTAGAAATC
>JAHJDR010000141.1 GCA_018812345.1 bacterium
AAACTCTCAGGATTACAAGCCATTCATGAGCCTAACGGTGGTTTTTGGACGCGTTGATTTTTCCATTGAAAATTCCTGTGTTTATGTCATGATGCCATCTACATTAATTACACAGGAGATCATATATGAGAAAATTATCTATTCTAAGTATTTTTACAATTTGTCTGGCAATAGGCATGGTTCATTGTGGTGGAGGAACCGATTCTGATGATGGCGGCGGTGACGTTACTATCAATAGTGCGGCTTTGGCACAATCCATGCTCGTTTCAGCAAATCAATCAACAACCTATGCCAATTTGAGTGTGAATGCCCCTGAGCTGATTAAATATTTGAAGTACACTTTATCAGCTAATTGTTCTGATACAACAGCTGATCCTTATGTATGTACCATGACCTGTACTGGTGGTGGTTCTGCTGAATTTAGCTATGACCAAACCGGTGAAAGCATGAGCTGGGATTATGATTCTTGTGATTATGGTACAGTGACGACTGACGGTTTAATAACAATGGCATTTACCGACAATGGAACAACCCAAACAATTGTGATGACCTATGATGATTTCTCAGTTGTTGATTCTAGCGGCACCAGTTCTATTAGTGGCGCCATGACAGTGACTTATACTGAGTCTACTGAAGAATCTAGTATTGCTTGGAGTAGTTTTACAGGAACAGATGCCACCACAGGTACTGATTTTACGGTCACAGGCTCACTTGTGATGGGCCCCATATCAGGAACCAACTATGTTGATGGTGATATGACATTTACTGTAGGTTCTGACAGTGCCTCTTGTAATTTTGGTGATGAAGACGGCACACTCGAAGACACAGACTTTGATTATGATGCTGCTGTTTCTAATCCCGCACTATTTGCTGCAGCTTGTAGCTAATCAAATATTTTGCACAATAAAAAAGGCAGCCTTTGAGCTGCTTTTTTTTTATAAAAGAATAATTTTTCTAAACGTCCTTTTCCCTACTTGAACTATCATTTCACTAGCCTCAGAAAAGGATAGCTTATCATCAATGACTTTTTCTTGATTTACTTTTATCCCACCGCCAGCAATGAGGCGCCTGGCTTCGCCTTTAGAGGCTGTCATGCCCGTTTGTGTGACGAGATCGAGTAAAGATATGGGTTGATTATTTAAAGTGTGCTCATAAACTTCAATGTCATCAGGAATTTCTTTTTTGGCAAAAATTTGATTGAACTCTTGTTCAGCATATTCTGCCGCTGCATCATCATAAAAGCGAGCGATGATTTCTTTTGCTAAAGCTACTTTAGCCAATTTGGGATTGAGTTCATTGTTATCTATTTTGATTTTCAAGGCTTTAATGTCATCAAGAGATCTAAAACTCAAAAGTTCAAAATAACGCCACATGAGGTCATCAGAAATGGAGAGAATTTTGCCAAACATGTCTTTTGGTGTGTCTTGAATGGCGATGTAATTGTCATAAGACTTACTCATTTTTTTCACACCATCCGTGCCTTCCAGTAAAGGCATCATTAAAACAACTTGTGTTTCTTGGTCATGAATTTTTTGTAATTGTCTGCCCACGAGCAGGTTAAATTTTTGATCATTGCCACCCAGTTCAACATCAGCTTTCATGGCAACAGAATCATAGCCTTGTAGAAGAGGGTAAAGGAATTCGTGAATAGAAATTGATTTGTTTTCAGTATAACGTTTGGAAAAGTCATCTCTTTCTAGCATGCGCGCCACAGTGGATTGAGAGGCTAGCTTGATAATGCCCATGGTGCCAAGCTTATCAAGCCAAGAAGAATTATAGACAATTTTAGTTTTATTAGGATCAAGTATTTTAAAGGCTTGATCACAATATGTTTTAACGTTGGCAACAATATCGTCATCCGTCAGAGGAGGGCGTGTGGCATTGCGTCCAGAAGGATCGCCAATGCGCGCTGTAAAATCACCGATAAGAAAATGTACATCATGACCAAGATCTTGAAATTGTTTGAGCTTATTAATGAGCACTGTGTGACCCAAGTGAAGATCAGGCGCTGTGGGATCAAAACCAGCTTTAATAATTAAGGGTTTTCCTTTTTTGAGTTTTTGCTCGAGTTCTTTTTCATCAATAATTTCTGTGGCACCACGTTTTATGATGTCAATTTGTTCTTTAATTGTTTTCATAATACTTTTTCTTGAATACGGTTAATGCTAACTGCCTTTTTTGTCTGTACATCGATTTCACAAACAATGCCATTCACTCTGATATCATCTTTAGCAACATCAAAACGATTGGGAAGGAGTGTGCGAAATTTTTTCAAAACAATGTTTTTATCCATGCCTATAACGGAATCAAAGGGACCACACATGCCTAGATCTGTAATAAAGGCCATCCCTTCAGGAAGGATATCCTCATCAGCAGTCATGACATGCGTGTGTGTGCCTACAAGAAGTTGTATTTTGCCATCTAGATGCCAGGCCAGGGCACGTTTTTCTGATGTAGCTTCTGCATGAAAATCAACGACGATAATATCAGTTTCACTTTGGAGCTCAAGCAGGGCTTGATCAATAGTCGTAAAAGGAGAATCCACAGGGGCTTGCATAAACAAGTTGCCCATCAGGTTAATAAGGCCAATACGCACTCCTGAAGATGTTGTAAAAACATCAAGACCACGACCAGGGGAGTTGCGAGGAAAATTATAAGGTCGAATGATTTTACATTGGGGATCATCAAGGTAATTGTAGATGTCTTTCACCTGGTAGATATGATTGCCACTTGTCATGAAATCAACGCCTGTATCGAGAATTTCTTTGACCAGACGATAAGAAATACCACGGCCATTAGCAGCATTTTCACAATTAACAAAAATAGCATCTGGTTGATAAGCTTGTTTCAGTTTGGGCAGAACTTCTTGCAGGCCACGGCGGCCAGGTTCTCCAAAAATATCACCAAGAAAAAGAATGGTTACAGTATTTGTTTTGGTCATGATAATTGTTTACTCAAGAATGAGCGTCTTGTGAATAGAAATTTTTATCTGTCATAATGCCATAAAGAGGTTGATCCCAATCACTTACCGGAAAGGTATCAATAATCTGAAATTCATAGCTCAAACCAATAGTAGGTGTTTTAATGTCATTATCTGTTATAAAAGAATCATAAAAACCTTTGCCATAACCAATGCGATAGCCTTTTTTAGTAAAGGCAATACCCGGTACAATCAGCAAATCGAGTGTTTCTTCAGGCAGAATCTCAGGACAACTCATCTTAGGTTCTGAAATACCATAGGATCCTTTTTGTAAATCATCTGGTCCATTGACTTCATAGAAATTTATGCCTTTTTCAACACGTGGGAAAAAAACTTTTAAGCCTTGCTCTAAAGCACGTTGAAAAATTGTCTGTGTCATGACTTCATTTTTAATAGGATAATACAGTGCGATGCGACCATTTTTAGGCCAGAAGGGAGCTCTCAAAATTTTGTCTTGAATAACAGTGGAGCACTCCATGACTTTTGCCTGTGGCATAGTGAGTCTTTTGCTCAAAATATCTTGTCTGATATCGTTTTTTGACACGGGCGAATTTTTAATGGATAAAGGTTGTTTGGGTCAAGGACAAATACATGCTGACATTATAGATCCTTCGATTAGGCTTGGGAGGATGGACGTTATGACCCGCCGTCGCTAAAGCTATGGCGGGTTATTTTCGCTTATATATTATGATTTCTGTTGAGAAAATAAAAAAAACCCCACAGATGCCGATATGTAGCAGTCAAAAGTGGAACCTGCTCAAGCAGGTGGGCACCATATAATCTCTTTAGGCTTCCAACACAAGGCTGGCATAGCACACCAAGATCAGAGACAGTTCCCAATTTTTTATTTGGTCCATTTTTTTAGTGCTACCACGTACAACGTAGGGCTTTCTTCATTAACTATTATGCCTGCTTAAGATGACAGAAGCAAGACCTTTCTATGCTTTTTTGTATGGGATTTAAGTAAATATTACAAAATGTTAGGGCTGTTTAAGACTGTTAATTATTGTTCGCATTATACTCTTGTTTTGCCTGGCTAGATCATCTAGATAACTGTACCTTAAAATTAACAAGAGGTTTATACATGTTAAAAACAGTTGTTTCTGGAAATAGACCAACAAATTATCTTCACCTGGGTAACTATCATGGAGCTCTTGAAAACTGGGTAAAACTCCAGGAGGATTCTTCATTTGATGCGCGTTATTTTTTCGTTGCTGATTGGCATGCTCTCACAACAGGCTATGATCAAACAGATGAATTAAAATATTTTACAGGGGAAATGATTATTGATTGGCTCAGTTTTGGATTGAATCCAGAAAAAGCGGTTATTTTTGTACAGTCGCAAGTTCCTCAGCACGCTGAGTTGCATCTCATTTTATCTATGATCACGCCTTTAGGATGGCTCGAAAGGGTGCCCACATATAAAGATCAACAAAAAGAACTCGCGCATAAAGATCTCTCTAATTACGGTTTTCTGGGGTATCCTTGTTTGCAAACAGCTGATGTGGCCTTGTATAATGCGACGCATGTGCCTGTTGGTCAAGATCAAGTCCCTCATATTGAACTATCACGAGAAATTGTTCGCCGTTTTAATAATATTTATAAAACAAATTACCTTGTTGAACCACAGTCCTTACTAACAAAAGTTCCTTTACTACCAGGAACTGATGGTCGTAAAATGTCAAAAAGTTATAATAATAGCATTTATTTAAAAGACACTGCTGAGGAAGCGCGTAAAAAGCTCATGCCTATGATGACTGATCCCGCTCGTGTCCGTCGCACAGATCCTGGTGATCCTGCTAAATGTCCCGTTTATAGTTATCATAAAATATACACAACTAAGGAAAAACAAAAAGAAATATGTGAAGGTTGTACAACAGCAGGTATTGGCTGTGTAGACTGTAAGAAAACTTTGATCGAGGGAATGGATAGCACATTAGCTCCAGGCCGCGCAAAGAGGTTAGAGCTAAACCAAAACAAGAAATACGTGACTGATGTTTTGGCTCAAGGCAATGCCAAGGCTCAAGAAATCGCCAAAACAAACATGGAGAAGATTAGGGAGCTTATTAAAATATAAGCTAGAATAACTTTGTTCCTCTAACGAGCGACGAGCGACCAAGCACTCAATAAAATTGAGTGTTCGGCAAGCTAGCGGCAAGCGACTAAGTAATGAAACAAGAAACAATTAGATTACAACTTGATGTCTTTGAAGGTCCCTTTGAACTTTTACTCTATCTCATTAAAAAAAATGACTTAGAAATTTCTCGTGTTTCATTATCTCAAGTGACAGACCAGTATTTACAATATTTAGATACTCTTCAAGAGTTGAATATTGATCTTGCCAGTGAATTTCTTTTTATGGCGGCTGAATTAGCCCACATTAAGTCACGCATGTTACTACCAAATGAAACGGTTGATGCTGATGAGGAACTTGATCCTGTGGCTGCTGATCTTATTGCAAAACTTAGAGAATATGAGCAATACAAGCTTGCTGCCATGAATTTAAAAGAGAAACATTGGCTTAATCGTGATATTTTTACGCGAGGCGCTTTTATTGAAGAAGAACATGCTGAAAAGAAAAAAGAGTCAACTGAAAATGATTCTTTTGAAGTCGATGCTATGGAGCT
>JAHJDR010000142.1 GCA_018812345.1 bacterium
CCCACTTTTGAGACGGTTTTCGCCCCAAAATAATCCACAACATTTCCCCCCAATCTCCGATATATATATAGGATTAAAAGTATTTGATTGCCCCCACGGCTCCATGATTCTCAGGACCCGCAAAGTGTTAAGTATTCTTTACACTTAACTGTAAAGAATACTTAACACTTTACACATTTGTACAAACAAGTGTGTCATGAACTGGACGCAAGTTGTTGTAAATATTACGAAAAGAAATATTGAAAAGATGGCATGTAGAGTGCAATATCTTTATTTAAGAACTGAAAATAGGAATGTGTGAATTATTGTTAAAAAAAATTATAAGCCATGAAATTAAGCAATTTAGATAGAAATATTCATAAATATTACTGGGCCAAATTTTTTAGGACTCTTTCTTTTTGGCTCCCAATAATGACTCTTTATCCAATGTCAAAAGGATTAAGTTTAATGGAAATGTCATCGTTGGTTTTAGTGCAAATGTTTGCACAAACACTATTTGAAATTCCTAGTGGAGTAATAGCAGATTTTTTTGGAAGAAAGAGAACTTTAATGTTAGCTGGTGGTATAAAATTAGCATACCTTTTGATTATAATACTTTGTTATGGATACTGGCCTTTCTTTATTGGTTGGTTTTTATGTGGAGTGAGTGATGCTTTTGAATCTGGAGCTGATTCTGCTTTTGTTTTTGATACTTTGAACCAACTGAACCGAAAACACGAATATGGCAAAGTAGAAGGTAGAGGTTTTTCTCTTACATTGTTGGGTTGGGGAATTGGATCTATTTTAGGTGGGCTAATTATACCCTATTCTTACGAATTAGCTATTTTATTACATATATTTGCTGTGAGTATTTCTGTGATTATTAGTTTTACATATATAGAACCAAATTATTTGAAAAAAAATGATATTTGTATTGTTGCATATATTAGTCATATGAAGACTTCAACACGCTTTGTCTGGAATAATGTACATATCAAATGGTTGTCTTTACTATTTGGGACTATGTTTGGTGTAATTGTAATATCTCACATATTCTACCAACCTTATATGAAGCAGGCTGGTCTTGGTATAGAGTACTTTGGTGTCTTCTATTTTCTAGCATTGTTTGTTAGTTTTTTAGCATCAAATTATGCGCATAATATAAAATTAATATTAGGTTTAAATATCTCTATTATGCTGATTCCTATATTACTTGGAGTAAGTTTAATTGCAAATGGATTATTTATAAATTTATTTGGTATAATCTTTCTATTTATTAACCAACTTGTTTTTGGTTTTATGCGGCCAATAATACTTGAGGCGATTAATAATTGTGTAGACTCGTCTAAGAGAGCAACGGTATTGTCATTTGCAGGTTTTCTTCAAGGGCTAATTGCTTTGTCGGCTCCCTTTTTTGGTTTTTTAGCAGATACCTATACACCAGCCTTCTCATTGTTAATACTTGGAATAGTGGTTTGTTTATTAGGATGTGTTATTCTATATAAACAATTTGGTAAGAATGTGTTTATAAGAAGCAGTGAGTTGATTACTTAGATAGGAAGTTTTTTTTTGTAAAGATACAATATGATCTGTAAAAAAAACAATATTGAAATAAAGGGTTTTGAATATGTTTGATTATTGTTCACAGGAATTTGACAACAATTTTCTTTTGCACTGTTTTAGTGAGTGTAATAATATGCAGAATGATTATCTGTTGGATGAGTTTAGTAGTGTTTTATTTGACTTTACAAAAGTTTATAAAAAAAGAGTTTATGAGTTTATTAGTGGTTACTTAACGTGTATGCAATTGAGTAGGTTATTTATTGATTATATCGCAGATCTTGACATTGAGGTTTCATCTAATAAAGTATTGGACTCTTTAGAAGAAGGGGAGCTGAAGCTTGATAAAATTATTCGGAGTAGGATTTGTAAACCGTTTAAGAATGAAACGGTAAATTTATTAGGATTTGGTTTAGCAAGTGGCGAATATGAAATTAAATTAGCAAATTATATTTTATCACAACAGTATTGTAAGCATATTAAGATATTTGGGTATGATCCATTTGTTCAAACGGATAATAATCAAATTAATTATATTACTTTAGCTGATTTCAATAAAAAACAAATACCTAAGTTTGATATAATTTTATCCCGGTGGTCATTGCATCATGTACAAGCTTGTGAACGATGGATGCCATTACTTAGTTTAGTTAATCATGTTAATTTGAATGCTCATATATTTATTGTTGAAGAAGGTCCCTTTCTTCTTAATGACATATCAAATAATAGGAGAATAACTTTGCTTTTTCAAGTATTAGAAGATGCTTTTGTAAACTATATACTATTTCCACGTTGGTGCTGTTCAAATAATTATTATATCGAATATCTTAGTGAAAATGACATAGAGCGTATTGAGAGCAACTTATCTTTTGAATACGCAAAAAATTCTATTTCATTGCCAGGTAATGAAGGGACTCAAATAATAAATTATTATAATACAAGGTGAGGGAGATTTAATTATGTTACTAAATATGAGCTTAGGTTCAAGTCAGTTCGGTCTTATAGGTATAAGGCCTCATCTAATGACTGATGCTAATGATTTGGTTGCTAGTGCAAATCATGCAGAAGTTGTAAAGTATGCGCTAGATGGATTCCCCCATCCTTATCAGCATGAAGATGCGAAACAATATTTGGATAAAATGATATCATCTGAACCAAGGCCTCATTTTGCTTTAACTACTAACGATAGGCTGATTGGTGGTGTTGGTTTTGAGAGAGGTTCTGATGTTGAAAGATTATCTGCAGTTATAACGTACTGGCTCGGCCGTCAATATTGGGGGCATGGCATAGCTACAATGGTAGTTGCTGGTGTCTCTCGTTATGCTTTCGAACAAACTGAAATAATAAGACTATCGGCTAGGGTTTTTGATGGTAATATGGCTTCTGATAGAGTTCTACTCAAATGTGGCTTTGTTAAGGAAGGGATTCTTAGAAAATCAATAATAAAAGATGGTAAAATAATTGATGGGAATATTTATGCAAAAATTAAAGAGTAATATACTATTAATTATCCTTGTTTTTCTTTTTATGTATACTTTACCAGTGTATGCGTCTGAGACAATCAAAATTGCATTAATAGATAATTATACAAAGTTTGAAAGCGGAGATGACTTTGGTTGGGGACTAGATACAAACTATGGTGCAATTTTAGCTATAGAAGAATGCAGTCAATATTTTATGGCTATGGAAAAAACCGAAATGGTTTCGACTCGCGCGATACCGGACGCGCGAAAAGTTCGCGATGTTCGGCGGGAGATTGTTTGTGTCACACTTTTCAACCTATGGCTC
>JAHJDR010000143.1 GCA_018812345.1 bacterium
CAGTGCAAACCAGCAATGGAAGTTATTTTGTGAATGAGACCAACTGGTCAATGGGCTTTTGGTCTAAAGGAACCTTTAAAAATATGCGTGATTGGTTGAAAGACAAAGCAATCGGTGCAACGAAAAGAATTATAAACCCTTTTAACAGATTTTAATCCATTTGCAAAAGGGAGAGGAGAAAAACAAGTATGAATAGTTCAAAAGCAAACAGTATATCAATATGCATGTTAATTACGGTTACTTTATTGGTTTGTGTTTGGAGCCATCAGGCAAAAGCTTCTGATGGTAAATTTTCTATCGGACCGAGTATACAATTCGGACAACAAGTTTATGGTTCAGGCGATGTTGGCATATATGCATTTCAGTGGGAATTAGATGTGATTAGTAAATATCGTTTGGCCAAACTGTTTGGTTTGCGCGCTGGGCTGGGAATTGAATACCTTACAAGAACAGATAGGAATCACAATAGGTTCAGCTTTAATGGAGAAGCAGGAATGGAACTACATTTTATTCAGCCAGACAAATATATTGATCCTTTCTTATTTGTTGGAGGTGGTCATCCAGACACAATACATGGTGGTGCGGGGATCAAAATAGGAGGCAACGAGAATATTTCAGGTTTTATAGAAATGAATATAGGACTTCGACTTATATCTACCATAGATCTTGCATATGCTGGCAGGTTTGGAGTTATGTTTCACTTTTAGATATCTTATTTATGAAAGGATTATTTTATGTATAAAAATTCAAATATAACAGTCAATTTCTTCATGATCATGTTTATGATCACAATGCTCAGCCCCCTACAAGCCTGTGGTGATGGCAGCAAGTTTAGCTCTGGTGAGGTGACAGGAAGTGAAAATGAAAAGGTTAAAGAATATGAGCTAGGTTCCTTTGAAGTTGATGGACTGGAAGGTGATCTCGAAGGAAACAAAATCTCATTTTCATCATCTGAACTAACTAATGGTCTAACTATTATTGAAAGAGGAAGTGTTGGTGGGAATGAAATATATGATTCAGATGATTGGGGCCTAGTGTTTAGTATTTTTAAAGAAGAGAAAATCTCTCTTAATATTGCCATTAATGCCTACAGAAGCTTTGAAGCTAATCAAGTCTATGAATTTGGCTTTGAAGAATTCGGAAATGTCACACTTGATTACTATTTTAATGATGGTTCATCAGACAGTTCTACCATTAAAACTGTAAGAGTTGTTTTTTCTAAACCGCCAACAAGTGCCGGTAATCTAGTTTCTGGCGAATTAGAGGTTACAACAAATCATAATGACAAAATTGTAATGAGTTTTTCAGCAAATGCTGTTTCAAAAGAAATAAGTTTTTATTAAAAACAATATGACAAGTTTAAAGAACATAAAAACTATTATATTCTTATTGTTGCTATTAGTCTTAGGCTTCCCTGTTGATGCTCGTATTGATGGAGATGATACATCCGATGACCGTGATCAACTCATTGGTGACACGGCTTGTCCTTGGGGTGAAGTGGATTGCAATCCTTGTGTGAACAATGTTGTCGATAACTTTTATGAGATATCTAACAATAACCCTCTTAACGGTGGTCATACAAAACTCAGAATTGAAGCAAGAGATGATGAAGTCGACAATGAAATTATGTGTCTCTTTACAGATCCTGCCCATTGTGAATTAGATGAAAACTGGCATATTCAAGGTGTTGCTAGAATACCTAATGTTGATGAGAACAATTGGTTTGTGTTTACGAGAAGTGTTGATCAAGGACCTGGTGCATTTTTTGCCGGACAACTCACTGATATCCCGAGTGCAGGTGGTCATTTAGGTTCTGCTGAAACCGAGGATAACAGTGCTCGTCAAATTACAGAATACTATACAGCAGACATTTTTGGGGCATATTCTTCTACATTAAATCATTATGGTGGCCTGCAAATGTTAGGACAATATTTAGTTACTGGTGCAGAATGCCATAGTCCGGGAATGTATGGTTGTACCACAAATCCGTCCGCATATATTTATGATTTATCTGACCCTTCAAATGCATCGATTGTCAGTGATATTGATGTTTTAAGTTTAACGGCGCTGGCAGGAGATGCCGTAGATAAAGTAGGAACAACCGCATCTGTAAAACTATACAATGGCAATTATCTTGTCATGACTGGTGACAGCGACGCCAATAATTTATATTATTTCATTTCTGACTCAGACACGCTCGATACAAGCACAACATGGGAATACAGAGAATCTTGGAACCACTCTGAACTGCTAGATGGTGGTTCTGGGGATGTTACATGGGGGAGATATCAAAATCTTAATTTTGTCACTGAATGTGGTACGGGTGATATTTATATGGTTGGGACTAATCGAGATCAGTATTTTTTAGGTCAGGA
>JAHJDR010000019.1 GCA_018812345.1 bacterium
CTGAAGAAGATATTCAAACTTATAATGTTCAAGATTTAATAACAAAACAGAGTGATATTGTTGATCGGTTGAAAAGTTTAGAGACAGCCTTTCAAACATCGAAGCTCTATGATAAGGGCGTGAGCGTTGCCATTATTGGTGAGCCCAATGTGGGCAAGTCATCATTGCTCAATGCCTTGCTTGTTGAAGAGCGAGCCATTGTGACAGCTGTGCCAGGCACCACAAGAGATGTTGTTGAGGGCTCTCGGTTGATTCATGGGTTGCGTTTTGTTTTTCGCGACACAGCGGGTTTAAGGGATTCTCAAGATGAGATTGAAAAAACAGGAATGGAAAAAACAGCCCAATGGATTGAAAAATCTGATATTGTTTTTTGGGTTTGTGAATTGGGTCATGATTTGATTGCGCATCAAAAAACCTTTTTTAGAAGGAACGCACATAAAATTATAAAAATCTTAAATAAAGTTGATGAAACTTTATGGCAGGGGAAAACAATAAGCAATCTAGAGACAGAAGAGTTAGGCAAGGTAAAACAAGAAGGAAATTATAAGGCTCTTATTTCAGCTAAAACAGGTTTTGGATTAGATGCGTTGCAAGCAGAACTCAAAGAGTGGACCGATAAACATTTAAACAAAACTAATGGCGTTCATGTAAATGAGCGCCAATATAAAAAGATTATGGCAGCGCTTTTACTTTCTGATGAAATAAACAACATGCTGACAGCACAAAATATTTCAGAAGAGTTGCTTGCCACGCAGATGCGAGAAATGATTGCTCACTTGGAAGAAATTACGGGTTTGATATCAAGTGAAGATGTGTTGACTGAAATTTTTAGTAAGTTTTGTATTGGAAAGTAGTAAATGACAAATAAAACATTACAAGAGTCTCACTATCATGTCATTATTGTTGGCGCCGGTCATGCTGGTTGCGAAGCAGCCCTGGCGTGTGCTCGTTTGGGTCAAAAGACACTTCTCATTACAAGCAATGTTGATAGAATAGCGGCAATGAGTTGCAATCCGTCTATTGGTGGCTTGGGTAAAGGACATCTTGTTAAAGAAATTGATGCCTTGGGTGGCGAAATGGCAAAAGTTATTGATGACACAGGCATTCAGTTTCGACGTCTCAATGCTAAAAAGGGAACAGCAGTTCAAGGAACGCGCGCCCAAGCGGACATGTATCTTTATTCGATGCATATGCGCGGGGTTGTTGAAAACCAGGAAAATCTTTTTGTAAAACAAGGTCTCGTAAAAAAAATATTGGTGAAGAATCAAAAGATACAAGGCGTGGCTCTCGTTTCAGGGCAGGTATTTGAAGCCCCTATTGTGATTGTGACCACAGGAACATTTCTAAAAGGCTTGTGCCACATTGGGCTTAATAGTTTTGAAGCCGGTCGTTTGGGTGATCCTCCTGCAAATGAGCTCAGCGATTCTTTGGCCCATGATTGTGGTTTAACATTGATGCGTTTAAAAACAGGAACTGTTCCGCGTGTTGATGGAAAAACAATTAATTATGAAGGGCTTCAGGAGCAAAAGGGTGATGAGCCATTGCCTCTTTTCTCTTTCTCAAAAATTAGAAACACGCTTAAACAGCTCAGTTGTTATATTACCTATACTAATGAAAGAACACATGAGATTATACGCAATGATTTAGACAAGTCTCCTTTATATCAAGGAGTGATTAAAGGGACAGGTCCGCGTTATTGTCCCAGCATTGAAGACAAGATTGTTCGTTTCAAACACAAAGATCGCCATCAAATATTTTTAGAGCCAGAAGGTTTGATGACAAATGAAGTGTATCCCAATGGCATACCGACAAGTCTTCCCTTAGAAACACAGATTAAGTTTTTAAGAACGATTCCCGGTTTGGAAAAAGCTGAAATTCAGCGTCCAGGCTATGCGGTTGAATATGATGCTGTTAACCCCTTACAGTTAACGCTAACGTATGAAACAAAAAATATTAAAGGATTGTTTTTAGCCGGTCAAATTAATGGAACATCAGGTTATGAAGAAGCGGCTGCTCAAGGGTTGATGGCAGGAATTAATGCTGTGCGGTTATTAAAAAATGAAGAGCCTGTTATTGTTACTAGAGATCAAGGCTATATTGGTGTGATGACAGATGATATTATGACCAAAGGTGTTGGCGGAGAGCCTTATCGTATGTTTACATCGCGCGCTGAATATCGTCTTATTTTGAGAGAAGATAATGCTGATATGCGCTTAAGGGATCTTGGTTATTCTCTCGGGTTAGTTGGAGAAGACGCGTATCAATCTTTTGATAAAAAGAGGGCTCTTTTAGAAAAATCAAAACAGTATGTAAAAACCAAGTGGCTCAAACAAGGTGACTGCGAATTTTTTAAAGGGGTCTTGCCACAAAATGAACGCACCTATCCAGAGAATGCTAGCTTAGAACAAATTATTAAATGGCCAGATGTTCAAATAGAGCATTTTAAAGAATTTTGGGAGCATTTGGGTAGTGATATTGATTATGATCACGAGGTTATGGGCTTGTTGTTTAGTGAAACGCGTTATCAAGGTTATGTTGAGCGTTATGAACGCGATATTAAGCGTATGAAGGTTTACGATCGTATAAAAATTCCAGCAGATTTTTCCTATGAAGCTGTTCCTTGTTTATCTAATGAGGTCAAAGAAAAGTTCAATGAGCATAGGCCAGAAACATTAGGCCAAGCTTTGCGCATTCCTGGTGTTACGCCTGCGGCTGTTTCTAATTTAGAGATTTATTTGGGGAGACGGTAGAAAAAAACATTTGATATAGTGTTAGCATTTCCAAGGATTTGTAAAAAAATAATTACTTAGTTGTTTTTTCAGATAAGATTTCCCCCTCCCGCTTTTTAAGAAAATTTCTCGTGAAAGAGCATCTTTTTTAGAAACATAGGCTTCATAATATATTAATTCTAAAGGCGCTCTTGTTTTTGTAGATTTTACAAAAAGGTTATTGTGATCATCAAAGCGTTTTTTTAGATTTGTAGTATAGCCGGTGTACAAACATTTGTCTTTTTGACTGTGTAGAATATATACATAATACATGTAATTGTTTTCTGATGCAGAACTATGAGAGTTGTGAAAAAAATGAAATAAATAATGGCCCCGTAAAGTCAGCCTTTGGCTGACCACGGGGCTCACGTAAAGCTGTGTGTATTGTGCGAAGCCACGTGGCCCGAAGTAAAAAAGCCCGAAGGGCATATTATTATATACCTTCGGGCTTTACGTGGTTGCGGGGGCTGGATTTGAACCAGCGACCTACGGGTTATGAGCCCGTCGAGCTACCAGACTGCTCCACCCCGCGTCAATTGGACAAACCCTATACAGGGCCTCGATATTCATGTCAATGGAAGGTTCTTATTATTTCAATAGCTTCATGTTTTAACAAGCTCTTGAAAACACTAAATAAAAAACCTAAAAAGCACGCAACTTTATCCCGCTCATTGCGATGATACTAGTGTTCAGACTATCTGGAGGGGTGTCTTGGGTGATTCTGTTACGGTTGTGTGGTAGGTTTTTCAAATAACATTAAACTTCCAGCCATTTCACTTAAATTAGTTTGTGTAGCAAACGTATCAAATGTTTCTTGCCTCATGGGTGATGTGGCAATGAATTGTTTGGATAGAGCAATGACATTTTCTGCAGCAGGAGCTCTCTGGTTTTGGGCTAAATAGGGATCAACCTGATTGTAAACAACAATATCTGAAGGGCCATACGTTTCTAAGTATTTATCACAATCTGTAATATCCATATATCGCGTTTCAATCATGTTGCGATAAGGTTCTTTTAATATCCAAACATCATCGTCACTAATATCAAAGTAGGCCTTATAATCATCAGTACTAAAACCAAGCATTTTTACAACAACATCCAAAGGACCAAACTCAGAGGAGTTAAGATCTTGGCGATTAGCAAAGGCTGCTGTTTCACTGAAAACAAGGGCGCGAACTTCAATGTCTGTGGTAACGATTTTTAAATTTTCATGAGGATTGAAATGCCCCCATCCTACGGGGTTTTTACGATATTCATCGAGAATAAAAAGTAAAATGCTAACAGCTTCAGCGCCATAGGAGCCGCCTACATCAAGAATTGTTATGGGATCATCTCCAGGTTGCCACTGGGTTGCTTTGTATTTTGTTAAAGAATAAATCCAATCAATTTGTCTGGGATTTCTAAAA
>JAHJDR010000020.1 GCA_018812345.1 bacterium
TTGTTGAACAACCACAAAGACCTGCTAGACAACAAGCTGCTGCTGAAGAAGTTGTTGTTGAACAACCACAAAGACCTGCTAGACAACAAGCTGCTGCTGAAGAAGTTGTTGTTGAACAGCCACAAAGACCTTCCAGACCACAAGTTGCTACAGAAGAAGCTGTTGTGGCACAGCCACAAAGACCTTCCAGACCACAAGTTGCTACAGAAGAAGTTGTTATTGAAGCAACTCCATCAAGACCTGGCCTAAAACCTAGAGATCAATTAAACTCAGGAAATCGTGGTGATCTCATACTAGGTAACACCAATATGCCAATAATTCCTCAAGATGGAAGAGGCCCAAAAGGAAATGGATTACCTGAAGCCACGCCAGCACGTCCAAATAATGGGCTAGGTAATGGCACAAAAGACCTACTTCCTATTGGCGAAGCCACACCAGCAATTCCAAATAATAACTTAGGTGATGTCACCAAAACATTACCAAACTTTGTTGATGCTGAAGTGGATAAAACAAATTTAATAGGCAACAGACCTGAACAACCTCTCCAACAACAAATCCAATGCCCAGAAGGCACAAATCCAACACCTACAATTTGTTCTTATCCAAGCGATGAAGCTTTAGTAACCTGTGCCAATCCAAATGATATTGCAGATATATATGTGACCCTTGATTTTCTAGATCTCGATGTTCCCGATGCCACAAAAGCACCCATCGTACGTTTAGAAAAACTATCAACATCTTCCTTCTTAGTAAAATTACAACCAACAGATGATGGTGGTGATGCTGAATTATTTGTGGATCGCATCTTTGTGTTAGATGGTCAATTTATGACCCTCTATCAACTCCCTGATGAAGACTCTGTTGACAGAGCTCGTATTATATCTGAACAAGAGCAAGGTTCTGATGACCGTTACATGTTCTGTATGGGAACTGATAGCCAGGATTTAACTCAGGATGATGCTGTTGAGGAAAATCCATTCCAAATGCAAGAAAGAATGGCCGTTCAAGACTATGATCCCTGTGCTAATAAAGTTTGTGGCGACCTTTGTAACATCTGTCCTCCAAATAATCCTGATTGCGTTGAAAGCGCTGGCATTAAACAATGCGATCAAAATAATGAATGCGTACTGGGAACAGCTATTTGCGATGGTAATACACCACCTGTAAATAAACTCATAGTCGATGATGACGATGAAAATGCAGATACTGATGAAGATGATTATTCAGATTCTGATGACAACAATCCAGATGTTGCTATCAGCGAAGCTGAATACGTCCCAGCAGGTATAGATACTGATGAAGACTTTGATGACGCAGCCTTTAGCACCAAAGATGAAGGAACTGACTCTGTTGGAAACATGATGATTGGCGGTGGCGGTTGTACCCTACAAAGCACACAAACAAAACAGGCTACACCAACACTAATCATTTTTCTGGCAACAATACTTGCAGGATTTGTGACCATGCGCTTTAAAGCTGAAAAACCAGCGTATCAAAAAGCAAAAAATAGAAAAAACTAATCTTTTCATATGTCCTATAAGTCATATCAGACTTATAGGACCTATTCAATTTGTCACACTAGGTCAAAAAACAATCAAAAAAAACTGTTATATTCTATGAAATTAGCTAAGTTAGCAACTTGGTAGCTCACATACCCGATAATGACTGTGCTATGACACTCAAAAACTTTTCATATTTCCTCTTGTTATCACTCCTTATTATAAGTTTATACGGCTGTAGCAGTGATACAGCTTATATCAAAACAGACACTGATATAGATACAACAGCTGATGAAGCAGCCACAAACCAATCAAATCTTACATTATCCTTTTCTTTATCACTCACGTTGGACTCTGAAGATGATGATTGGGATTTTTCTGTTAACCTGCCCACAACATACGCCCTAGATCTCAACAAGACATCAAATGGCAACATCACAATGCAGGCACATGACTTGCCTCAAATGGTTTACCGGGTATGTACCGTTGATTCTGATACCGAAAATTGCCAAGCCTTTTCTGATCAAACAGGCGGCTTTGATGTAGATCTCGTCATAGATTCTTGTGGTCGCTTTGTGGCTGATGAAAACTGTGGTGAAAATGATGATACCCAATTTACAGGAACTATATATTCTGATGGTTCTATGTTTATTGAAAATATTAGCATACGTATTAGAACGTTCTTAGTTGATGATGATTCGAGCGGCCTCACAGCCAAAGCTACAGACCCTGGATTAATGGATATTAATCGACTTGTTACCACACTCACAACAGATACTGTTACCGTTAATGATTTAAGTGCTACAGGTGATTTAATCACAGACAAACAAGTGACCCTTGTTTCAGCAGGCACACTCTCTTCTGTCTCTGACACCTTCCCCGGCGCCAACTACCTAGCCATCTTAGAAGGATCTTTTAACAACCCCCCTCTTGCCTTAAGCCTTAAGCCTTGAGCCATTCCCTTTCTTGCCTTAAGCCTTAAGCCTTAAGCCTTAAGCCTAAATTTCTTGAGCTCCATGAAGTAAAATGTTAGTTATCTATTCTATGCAATTTTTAGCTAAATTCTCTGTTAAGAATACACTCCTCATTAACTTACTATTTGTTTTTATTATTTTAGCGGGTTACTTTGCTGTTACCGGCCTGCAGCGCCAAGCTTTTCCCAATATCGATTTCGACATGGTACTCATCACAACATACTATCCTGGCACAACACCTGCTGAGATGGAAAAACTCATCACCATTCCCATTGAAAAAGAACTTAAAGATGTGGATGATATCAAGGAAATGACCTCTGTTTCCAGTGAAGGCATCTCTGTTATCACCCTAAAATTAGAAGAAAATGTCAGTAATAAAGATCGCGTCATTAATGACATACAAAGGGCTGTCGATAGAACAGAAGATCTTCCAGATGACCTACAAGACAAGCCTATTGTAAAAGATGTCAAAACAAAAAATAGACCTATCATCGAGGTAGCCTTATCAGGCGACATATCAGAAGATAAAATCCGTGAATATGCCAAAACACTTGAAAAGAAATTTCTCGAAATCCCCGAAGTGGCACGCGTCGATTTTAAGGGATTGCGTGACTATGAAATCAGCGTTGAAGTTTTACCAGAAACCCTTTCTCAAAATCACTTAAGCATCCAGGAAATTGCTCAAGCTCTTAGCAAACAAAACCGTGCTATTCCAGGAGGCAAGTTTTATCATAACAACCAAGAATACCTCCTCCGCACAACAGGTGAGTTTATAGATGTCGAGGGTATTAAAAATACGATTGTTCGCGCAAGCCCTCTTGGCACATGGATACATGTGGGTGACATTGCAAAGGTCACAAAACAGTTTCAAGAAGAAACAGTGCTCAATCGCACGCAAGGCACAAGATCTATTAATTTGGTTATTGTTAAAAAAGAAAACGGTGATGCCATTGATATGGTCGACAAAATCCACAATATTAGCAATGCCTTCCTGTCAACTGCGGATCCTAACCTACAAGTAAATTATCTCAATGACCTATCATACTTTATAAAGAGACGACAAAATGTTCTTATCAACAATGGTATCATTGGTATGATCATGGTGATCATTCTTCTTTTCACCTTTTTGTCTGTGCGCACAGCCATTGCGGCTTTTATTGGCATTCCCACAGCCATCTTCCTCACTTTTATTTCAATGAGTTATTTAGGCATCACCTTTAATCTCATAGCCATGTTTGGACTCATCATGGTGCTGGGTATGCTTGTTGATGAAGATATTGTCATTTCAGAAAATATTTTTCGCCATCTCGAAAAAGGCGATCCAGCAGATGTTGCTACAATCAATGGTGTCACAGAAGTCGCCTGGCCACTCATTACAACTGTTCTCACAACTATTGCCGCCTTTACCCCACTCATGATCATGGGTGGTATTATGGGTAAATTTCTCAAACACATTCCCATCGTGCTTACGATTGCCTTAGGTGCTTCATTAATACAAGCCATGATTATTCTCCCATCACATATTTACCACCTCAATTCTGGCAGATTGGCACCAGAAAAACGCAAGGATAAGCGGCATGAACGTTTCAACTGGTGGAAAAAACATTACCTAAACATATTAAACCATCTTGTCGCGTGGAGATACCCCCTTGTTATTTTACTACTCATTTCTTTTGTCGGTAGTATCTACTTCGCCAAAAGTAACATGCGCTTCATTCTCTTTCCATCAAAAGGCATTGAAACCTTACACGTTAAACTAGAAGGGTTCCAGGGAGACAGCTTGCAAATCATGGCAGATAAAATTAGTCGCGTTGAAAAAATTATTGAAACGCTCAATACGACAGAATTAAAACACTACGCAACCAATGTTGGTATTATTCAGCAAGGCTCTCACGATCCTATGTCAAAAATTCTCTCGCATGTTGGCCAAATCATCATCTACCTCACCCCAGAGTCTGATCGCAAACGGACAACGCAGGAAATCACCAACGATCTACGAACACAAAGTCAAAATCTACAGGGGTTTTCGATTCTTGATTTTGAAAATGTGCGCATGGGACCTCCTGTTGGTAAACCTATTCAAATTCGCATTAGAGGTGAAGACTTTCACGTTTCAGAACAAATAGCCAACACACTTGTTTCTGCCTTAGAAAACATAGAAGGAGTCAACGATATCAAAGATGATTATGAACTCGATAAAGATGAATACAGAATCATTGTCGATCCTGTACGCGCAGCACAAACAGGCCTCACTGTTGAAGACATTGCAAAAACAGTGCGTCATGCCTTTGATGGCAATATGGCAACTAAAATTAAATTTTCAGAAGAAGAAATAGATGTCATTGTAAAATATCCCACAAACCTGCGCTATGATTACAAAGCATTAACATCTCTTGTGATTCCTAATAATAAAGGCAATCTCATTAAAATTGATCAAGTTGCTACTTTTGAAAAACATAAAGGTGTCCTTTCTATCAAACATTTTGATTCCACGCGTACGATTAATGTCACAGCAAATATCAATGAGAGCATTACATCACCCCTAGAAGTCAGTAATATTATTGAACCCAAAATTAAAAAAGCTGAACAAGAAAATGTTGGTTATACCATTCTTTTTGGTGGGGAATTGCAAGAAACACAAGAATCACTTCACAATATGTTTAACGCCCTTTATCTTGCTGCAGCTCTTATTCTATTTATTCTCATTGCCATGCTGCGATCACTCATACAGCCTTTTATCATTATGATTACCATTCCCTTTAGTATCATTGGAATTATAATGGCTTTTTACTTACATGGCGAAGCGCTCAGTTTCATGGCGCTGATGGGCGTTATTGGCATGACAGGTGTTGTGGTTGACAGTGGCATTCTCATGATTGACTACATGAACAAGCTCAAAAAACAAGCTATGGATGGCAAAGAGGCCATTCTGCAAGCAGCTACTATTCGTTTACGTGCGATTATTTTAACCACATTGACGACATTTTTTGGAATTATTCCTGCAGCCTATGGATTAGGTGGTGTTGACCCCTTTATCAAACCTATGGCTTTAGCTCTGAATTATGGCATCGTTTCTGGCGCCATCATCACTATTTTCTTCTTACCTTTATTTCTGTATATTGTAGAAGACATTAAGGAACTCTTCAGTAAATTATACCCCCATAAACCCTCTATCCAGTGACCCCGCGACCCTGAGAACCCGAAAGAAATCACAAATCCCCCTTCTCTGCGAGATAATCCTTTAATATCTTCCCATCCGACATTATCGTATCCAAATAGGTCTTTCCTTTGGGAATCATGGGCGTCACATGTCCATGTTTAGCATCATTATAGGGGTAATGAATATCCAAAACATAAGGACCTTTATGGGCAAGCATTCTTTTTAAGGCAGGTTCCACTTCTTCTGAACGTGATATTTTCTCTCCCTTAAGACCAAAGGCATCTGCAATTTCAGCAAAATTAGCCTCACCCAGATATGTATGTTCTCGAGAACCCTTGTTATTGCAATCATCCCATTGCGCAGCCATACCCAGATGATTATTGTTAAGCACAACACATTTTACAGGGATCTGCTCAGTTTTTAATGTTTGCAATTCTTGAATGTTCATTAAAAAACTACCATCGCCATCAATATCAATGACAGTTCTATGAGGATAAGCCATCTGAGCGCCCATAGCAGCTGGCAAGCCAAAACCCATTGCCCCAAAACCTGAAGAGCAAATAAAAGACCGTGGCGTTTGAAATCGAAAATATTGTGCTGTCCACATTTGGTGTTGCCCGATCCCCACACTTACAATTGAATTATTGGGTGCTAGCTCCTTTAGTTTAATAATTACATGCTGCGGCACAATTGCATCAGTTGGCACGGGATAGGAAAAAGCAAACTCTTTCTTCCACTTCATGACTTCAGCAACCCATGGTTTGATTTGTGGCTCTTCCTTGATTTCATCTGAAAAGGCTTTCAAAGTGAGTGCGGCATCTCCTTGAATAGGTACATGTACGATTTTTATTTTATTAATTTCTGAGGCATCAACATCAACATGAATGATGCGTGCATCACGACAAAAGGCACCAATGTCTCTTGTAACACAATCATCAAAACGTACACCAATCGCTAATACAAGATCAGCACGGTTAATAGCCATATTCGCATAGATCGCGCCATGCATACCCAACATGTGTAAAGATAATTTATGTTCTTCTGGAAAACAGCCAATACCACTCAGTGTTGTAGTTACAGGAATACCTGTCTTTTCAATAAATCTTTTTAGTTCCTGGCTAGCTTCTAAAGAACGCAACCCACCGCCGGCGTAGACAATAGGACGCTTGGCTTCTTGAATAAGTTTAATAGCTTTTCGCACCTGACTCTTGGCGGGCTCTAAAGGGGTGTTAAAACCTTTTCGACTAAAAGTTTTTTTCACTGAAGAAACAATCTCTCGTTGTTGTATATCTTTTGGCAAATCAATTAAGACAGGTCCTTTGCGACCACTATTAGCGATTTGAAAAGCTTCATGAATAATAGCGGGAATATCTTCTGTATTTTTTACAAGGTAACTATGCTTTACACAAGGCAGTGTGGCGCCAAAAATATCGACTTCCTGAAATGCATCCATACCCATAGAGTATGTGGGTACCTGCCCCGTTAAAGCCACCATGGGTATGGAATCCATTTTAGCATCCATAATACCTGTAATAAGGTTTGTGGCCCCAGGACCCGATGTGGCTAAACAAACACCCGTCTTACCTGTCGCACGCGCGTAACCAGAAGCCGCAAAAGCGGCTCCTTGTTCGTGGCGTGGCAATACCAAACGAATCTTTTTAGAAGCACTTAAGGATTGATGAATATTCATGGAAGAACCACCAGGATACCCAAAAATAAATTCAACCCCTTCTTCTTCGAGGCTTTTAATAATTAGATCTTGGCCTTTAATGAGTTTCTCTGCTTCTTTATTTTTTGTTACTGTCATGTTATCTCCAGAATTAGTGTCCAGTGCTTAGTGTCCAGTGCTCAGTGCTTTACCCTGAGCAAAGTCGAAGGGTCAGTGTTTATGATCCCAATACGAGCGACCCCGCAAACGGGGCAGGCGAGCGACCAGCGACAAGCCTTTAGTCTTTAGTCTTTAGTCTTTAGTCTAAAATCCCCCTCCCATTGTTAATTCAATCTCCCGTAACCGTTTAATCTCATCTCTTAAATGAGCGGCCTTTTCGAACTCGAGGTTCTTTGCACACTGAGCCATCTCCTTGCGCAATTTCACCAGCATTTGAGGTATCTGACGCACAGGAATGCTCTCTTCACTTTCTAGTTTACCTTTCACATCGAAATAATCGGCATTCTCCTCTCTGGGCAAACCATCACGAATAGCCTTAACAATTGTTGTTGGTGTTATGTTATGTTTTTTGTTGTAGGCCTTCTGCTTTTTGCGGCGTCTTAATGTTTCTTTAATGGCTCTCTCTAAAGAACCCGTCATTGTATCAGCATAGACAACAACACGCCCATTCACATTTCTAGCTGCACGACCAAATGTTTGTATGAGTGATCTTTCGCTGCGGAGAAAACCTTCTTTATCACCATCTAATATAGCAACCAACGAGACTTCAGGCAAATCAAGACCTTCTCGGAGTAAATTAATGCCAATAAGAACATCAAACTCACCAAGACGCAAATCCCTCAGTATTTGAAAGCGCTCAATCGTATCAATGTCAGAGTGTAAATAACGAGTCCTAATGCCCATTTCAGATAAATATTTTGTTAAATTCTCTGACATGCGCTTTGTAAGGGTTGTAACCAGAATACGTTCTTTTTGGGCAACAACCTTTCGAATCTCTTCCAATAAATCATCAACCTGCTGTGTAACAGGTTTGATTTCTACTAAAGGATCTATCAATCCTGTTGGCCTAATAACCTGTTCCACAATAACCCCTTGCGATTTATTTAACTCATAATCACTGGGAGTAGCTGAAACATAGATGGATTGGTTTACCATTTCTTCAAACTCATGAAACTTAAGTGGGCGGTTATCTAAAGCGCTGGGCAGTCGAAAACCATAATTAACAAGTGTTTCCTTACGGGCGCGATCGCCTTTATACATACCACCAATTTGAGGAACAGAAATATGGGATTCATCTATAAATAATAGAAAATCTTTTGGAAAATACTGTAAAAGTGTTGGCGGAGGATCGCCTGGTTGACGGCTATCAAAATGACGTGAATAATTTTCAATGCCTTTACAAAAACCAATCTCTTCAATCATTTCTAAATCATAACGCGTACGTTGCTCTATGCGCTGTTTTTCCAAAAGCTTTCCTTGTTTTTCAAACAAAGCACTTTGTTGCTCTAGTTCTTGACGAATACTATGAATGGCTAATTCACGCTTTTCTTCTGGCAAGACATAATGTGATCCAGGGTAAATGGCAACACGATCAATTCTCTCTAAAACATGTCCACGAATAGGATCCACAACAGAGATCTGCTCGATTTCATCATCAAAAAATTCCATGCGAATGGCTTTATCTTCTTCATACGAGGGGAAAACATCCAAAACATCACCACGTGAGCGAAAAGTACCACGATGAAAATCATAATCACTGCGTTCATACTGAATTTCAACAAGTTTGTTGATGATATCAGACCGATTAATATTCATGCCTTTTTCAACATCAATGAGCATGCCCTTATAGGCTTCTGGTGATCCCAAACCATAAATACAAGAAACACTGGCGATGATGATAACATCTTTTCTTGTGAGCAGGCTGTGTGTGGCCGCGTGTCGCAATTTGTCTATGTCTTCATTGATAGCTGAATCTTTTTCAATATAAAGATCATTACGCGGCAAATACGCTTCTGGTTGATAGTAATCATAGTAACTGACAAAATATTCGACAGCATTATCAGGAAAAAAGGATTTAAATTCTGTGTATAGTTGCGCTGCCAGTGTTTTATTAGGCGCCATGATCAACGCGGGTTTTCCCAATGCCTGAATCACATGTGCCATGGTAAAGGTTTTGCCAGAACCGGTCACTCCCAATAGGGTTTGGTGTTTAACATTATTTTGCGCTGATTGAATAATTTCCGCAATAGCACGTGGCTGGTCGCCACAGGGTTGGTAGTCGGATTGTAGGTTAAATAGGGACATAAAAAACGTCGCTCGTCGCTCGTCGCTCGTCGCTCGTCGCTCGTGAGACGTAAGACGTGAGACGTGCGACGTCTATATCATTCTATAAAGTGCATTATATTTTTCTAATAAATATTTCTGGTTAAATCGTTTCTCAAAACTCTTTCGGGCCTTTTCACCTAAAGTACCTTGTAATTCATAATCATCTAAAACTTTTTTAATACTCATAGCCAAATTATAAACATCTCTTGTTTTAACAAACAAAGCAGCATCATTATCAATCAAACATTCCCTATGAATAGTAAGATCTGTAGCCACAATGGGTTTGGCATAGTTCATGGCCTGAATGAGAACAGAAGACATGCGATCTTTGAGACTCGGAAAAACAAAAACCGTTGATTTGCGAAAAAACTCATCCAAATCAATACGAGAACCCAAAAATTCTACACGATCGCTTATTGATAAAGAGTTCACCATGGTTATCAGCTCTGTTTGCTGTGGCCCTGATCCTGCAATGTATAACTTGGCCTTGGTACGACCAGGGCACAGTAAATGAAAGGCGCGAATCAAATCAACACAACCACTTAAACTATCTAAACGACCAACAAATAAGATACTTTGCTCATCATGCAAGAGAGAACACAAAGGTTTGTCCATTCTTTCAAACAAAGGATAAATCACAGATGATTTGGTAATGGGTAAATACTTACTAAGCACATTCAAGGAATGGTGAGAAACAAATATCATACGTTCTGACTTTTTCATCACATGACAACGCCATATTCTTTTAAGCGTCTTGGCATAATACAAAGGATAGTAATCATAAACAGTGGCAATATGCTTAATACCTTTAATCGCACGTTTGAGAAAATACGCACAATGGGCCGCCTGAGTATCATAGGTATTAATCACAAAAAGGCCCTGTTGTTTAACAATTTTTTTGACTTCCTTAATACCATCACGACTTGCTGTTTGTTTTACCTTTAAGTGATGTAGTATTATTTTTGAGGCAGCAATTTTTTCTAAAA
>JAHJDR010000144.1 GCA_018812345.1 bacterium
CACATAATAGTCCGTCAGCCCTTGATCCTTATGGTGGGGCGATCACCGGTATTGTGGGCGTAAACCGTGATACGATTGGTTTTGGCATGGGGGCAAAGCCCATCATCAACAAGTATGGTTTTTGTTTTGGTTTGCCTCATGATAATCAAAGTTTGTATCGCTCAGAAGATAAGCAAGAAAAGTTATTGTCTCCCAAGCGTATCATGGAAGGTGTCATCGAAGGTGTTAAAGATGGGGGCAATCAATCAGGCATACCAACGCCTCAGGGTTTTTCTTATTTTGAAGAACGTTACAAAGGAAAGCCACTTGTTTTTGTGGGAACAGTTGGTTTGATTCCTAAGAAAATTACTTCTGGTTCTGGTTGGGAAAAAAGAGCGCGGCCTGGTGATGTGATTGTTATGGTTGGTGGTCGTGTTGGAAAAGATGGTATTCACGGAGCCACATTTTCTTCAGAGGCGCTCACCCAAGGAAGTCCTGTAAGTGCTGTGCAAATTGGTGATCCCATAACACAGAAGAAAATGTCTGATGTGCTTGTAAAGGAAGCGCGTGATAAGGCGCTTTATCATAGTATTACGGATAATGGTGCTGGCGGTCTTTCTTCCTCAATTGGTGAAATGGCGCGTGAGTCAGGTGGTTGTGAAGTGTGGCTCGATAAAGTACCTCTGAAATATCCTGGATTAGCGCCTTGGGAAATATGGATTTCAGAATCACAAGAGCGCATGACAGTTGCTGTTATAGAAGAAAAAAAGAATGAGTTTTTGGATCTGATGAAAAAGCGTGGTGTTGAGGCAACAGTGATTGGTAAATTTACTGAATCGGGTAAATGCGTTGTTCTTTATAATGAGAAAACTATTGTCGATTTAGAGCTAGATTTTGTTCACGATGGTTTGCCTGAAAAGATTCTCGCATCACATTATCAAAAACCAGATTATCCAGAGCCAGATTTTCCTTGCCCAGAAGAAGCAACAGAAACTCTTTTAGGCATGCTGTCGCGCTATAGTCTTTGTGACCAGTCTTTTATAGCACGCCAATATGATCATGAAGTGCAAGCCTCTTCTGTTTTAAAACCATTACAGGGAAGGGGGGCTGTGTTTGCCAATACGACTGTTTCGCGACCAGTGCTAACTTCTCAAAAAGGAGTGCTGTTATCACAAGCGCTTAACCCAACTTATAGTGATTATGATACCTATCACATGGCTGCTTGTGCGATTGATACAGCCATTCGCAATATTATTGCTGCAGGAGGAACGTTAAATCATTTAGCTTTGTTGGATAATTTTTGCTGGTGTGACGCCACTAACCCACAGCGTTTAGCAGAGCTTAAAGAAGCAGCTAAAGCATGCTATGATTATGCGATTGCGTTTGGCACGCCGTTTATTTCTGGTAAAGATAGCATGTTTAATGATTTTCATGGTTATGATGAACAGGGTAACTTTGTAAAAATATCGATACCGCCGACGTTACTTATTTCTTCTATTGGTGTGATGGATGATGTGACCAAGGTTGTTAGTCTTGATACAAAAATGTCAGGTGATCTTATATATGTTCTTGGTGAAACACGCGGTGAACTTTCTGGTTCAGAATACTATTCATATTTAAGAGAAAAAACAGGGCAACGTCTTATGGGACGTTCTGTTCCTCAGGTGAATGCTGCGCAGGCAAAATCATTGTATGAGGTTTTTGCGCAAGCAACACAAGCGGCCTTAATTGCTTCTGCGCAGAGTGTTTCGTTGGGAGGGCTAGCCATTGCTCTTGCTAAGAAAGCCATTGGGGGTGTGTTGGGAATGCAGATTGACTTAACAACACTCAAAACAGAGAGCGGTATTAATCGAAATGACTTTGTGCTTTTTTCTGAAACGCAAAGCCGCATTGTTGTTACCGTAGCAGCACGCAAAAGAAAACAGTTTGAGGAAATGTTTAAAGAGCAACCTCTTTCCTGTATAGGAGAGGTTGTTTCAGATGACCGTTTTGAAATTAAAGGCATTAACGGTAATCGCATTGTTAAAACAACAGTATCAGAATTAACAAACTCTTACAGAGGAACATTTAGAGATTATTAATAAATGATTTATTTGTCCGTTATTAGTTTTAGAATTACACGGATCACGGACAACGGACTACGGACTACGAAATTATGAAACCAAAAATACTCATATTAACAGGTTATGGAATTAACTGCGAAGAAGAAACAGACTATGCTTTTCATTTGGCAGGTGGTGCTACTGAAGTTGTGCATATTAATGACCTTATTGACGGTTCTAAAAAGTTATTAGATTACCAAGTGCTCGCGCTCCCGGGAGGTTTTTCTTATGGTGATGATACGGGATCGGGCAATGCCTTAGCCAATCGCATCAAAAATAATTTAGCTGAATTTATTTATAAGTTTATTGAAAAAGATACACTTACAATTGGTATTTGCAATGGGTGCCAAGTTTTAGCTAGTTTGGGAATTGTTCCGGGTTTTGAACATCATGAACATAAACGGGATATTGTTTTTACCCATAACACATCAGCACGTTATGAAGATAGATGGGTTCATCTTAAAGTGGAAAAAACAGATTGTGTGTTTACAAAAGGCCTGAACAAGCTTTTTGTGCCCATAGCTCATGGAGAAGGTAATTTTTATGCCAAAGATAGTGTGGTGAATAAATTAAAAGAAAAAAGACAGATTGTTTTGCGTTATGCTTTAAGTGATGGCAAGCCAGCTCAAGGCGTCTTTCCCATGAATCCCAATGGCTCTATGAATGATGTTGCGGGTATTATTGACTCAACAGGGCGTGTTTTTGCACTCATGCCTCATCCTGAACGCCACATCTTTTTTACACAGCACCCAGAATTTCCTTTACTCAAAGAACAGCTTTTGAGACAAAATCGTAATTTTCCAGAAAAAGGTGAAGGATTAAAGCTGTTTGAGAATGCGGTGGGGTATTTTAGTTAGTGTCCAGTGATCAGTGGCCAGTGTCTAGTGAAATAAGGCTGATTGGGGACAGAGATTGACAATAACTAAGGATATCGAATAAATAGCGGTTTCGTTAGAATTCTCTACTTTCTAAATTTGCGCATTGGAAAATAGATAGTGGAGAGTAGAGGAAAAATTTGCTGCGCAAATTTTTAGGCACGTAGCTTCCTGCTTCGCTAAAGCTACGCAGGACGAGTTGTGAGCTTAAGGAATTTTGTTTTTATTGTAGCTTCTGGTTTATTCAGTGGCTTTTATATAGGCACGTAGCTCAGGTGGTTAGAGTACTACCTTGACATGGTAGGGGTCGCTGGTTCGAGTCCAGTCGTGCCTACACTGAACGAATCATTGATCAAGAAGATCAATGATGAGGCACTTTGAAAAGCATGTATGGACGAGAAGGGTTTTGAACGCCGAGCAGGTGCGAGGATAAGAGAGCGCATGCGAACGACAGTGAAAAACCCCGGCCCTGAGTGAGTAGGCGCATGCCGTTAAGCGAGCGCAGGGGAGTCCAGTCGTGCCTACTCTGCTTCGCTAAAGCTTCGCAGAGTGCAAGCACATAGATGTGTGTAGCTTTAGCAGAGTGATTTTTTTTTTATGGAATTTTCCTATCTAACAAATATCCCCCCGAGGTTTTTTTATGGTCTGTCGACAAGGTTTTGAAAATGATCCTGTAGAAATCATGCGCCATTCTTGTGCTCATATTATGGCTGATGCCGTTACAAAACTTTTTCCAGAGGCAAAGCCCACTATTGGTCCTGTGATTGAAGACGGCTTTTTTTATGATTTTGATTATTCCAAGGGCTTTACTCCTGAGGATCTAGAAGCCATTGAAGTGGAAATGAAAAAGATCATAAAATCTAATGCCAAATTTGAAAGTATGGAAATGCCACGGGATGAGGCAATTAAGTTTTTTAAAGATCGTGGAGATCCTTATAAAGTAGAGATTATTGAAAGTTTGCCTGATGTAGGGACTATGACGTTGTACAAACATGGTGATTTTACAGATTTGTGCAAGGGGCCTCATGTAAATTATACAAAGAAAATTAAAGCCTACAAACTTCTTTCTGTTGCGGGAGCTTATTGGCGTGGTGATGAAAAGAATGCCATGTTGCAACGTATTTATGGAACGGCTTTTACAACAAAAGAAGAATTAGCAGAGCATTTAGAAAAACTCGAAGAAGCGAAAAAGAGAGACCATAGACGCATTGGTAAAGATTTAGATTTATTTAGCATTAATGAAGCCATTGGTGGTGGGTTAGCTTTATGGCATCCAAAAGGTGCGCGTATGCGTGACATCATTGAGACTTTTTGGAAAAAAGAACACTTTAAAGCTGGTTATGAACTTCTGTATACGCCACATATTGGTAAAGCGCATTTATGGGAAACAAGTGGTCACTTAGGTTTTTATAATGAAAACATGTATGCCCCTATGGAAATTGATAACATGGAGTACTACTTAAAGCCCATGAACTGTCCTTTTCACATCATGGTCTATAAGGCTCATCAGCATTCTTATCGCGAGTTGCCTTGTCGTTGGGCTGAAATGGGAACGGTTTATCGCTATGAACGATCGGGTGTCTTGCATGGCCTCATGCGTGTTCGTGGGTTTACGCAAGATGATGCTCATATCATTTGTACAAAAGAACAGATGGATGATGAGATCAGTCGTGTTCTCAAGTTTAGTTTAAATATGCTACGTTCTTTTGGCTTTGAAAGTTTTGAACTCTTTTTATCCACAAAACCAGAAGAAAAATATGTTGGCGAACCTGAGGATTGGAAGAAGGCAGAAGAAGCCTTAAAAAGGGCC
Source organism: bacterium (assembly GCA_018812345.1). Classification (GTDB taxonomy): domain Bacteria; phylum UBA10199; class UBA10199; order UBA10199; family JADGCS01; genus JAHJDR01. The sequence goes on from JAHJDR010000144.1 coordinate 4,767, forward strand.
TTGGAAAATGAAGGAGTGGCTTACGAAGTTGATGAAGGTGGTGGTGCTTTTTACGGACCGAAAATTGATATTAAAATCGAAGATGCCATTGGTCGTAAATGGCAGTGTTCCACAATTCAATTTGATTTTAATTTGCCAGAACGATTTGATTTAACTTATGTTGGCGCTGATGGCTCTAAGCACAGACCTTATATGGTGCATCGTGCCTTATTAGGTTCTTTGGAGCGATTTTTTGGAATATTAGTGGAACATTATGCGGGACATTTTCCTATGTGGTTGGCTCCCATTCAGGCAACCGTGCTATCATTGTCCGAAGAGCAACATGAGTATGCCCAAGAAATTTATCAGCAACTTAAAGAAAAAGATTATCGGGTAACGTTGGATGTGCGTCACGAAAAGATTGGTTTAAAAATTCGTGAAGCACAATTACAAAAAATACCCTTTATGATAGTTCTTGGAAAAAAAGAACTAGAACAAAAAACAATTAGCCTTCGTCATCGTAACGATGACTTAGGCTCTATGTCCTTTGATGACATGTTAGTATTGTTTGAGAAGTCTCTTGAACAAAAAACTTTTTCAAAGGACAGCATCAAGCAAGCAAGTTGATTTAAAACAGACACGTTTTCATGAGGACGTGTCAACAATTTGCTCGCAAAATAGGAGGTACTTATTATAATGCGCAGACCTGGTGGTAGAGGATTTAGACCTAGACAAAGATTTGATGGACCAAGAATGAATGAACGCATTCGCGTTCCTGAAATTCGTGTTATTGGTTCTGATGGTTCACAACTTGGCTTAATGGCTCCCTATGATGCACTTAGAATGGCTAAGGAAGAAGGCTTTGATCTTGTCGAGATCTCACCAACAGCCAAGCCTCCTGTGTGTAAAATCATGGACTATGGGAAGTACAAGTACGAAAAGCAGAAAAAAGATCACGAAAGCAAAAAGAAACAAGTCAAGATCGCTCTTAAAGAAATCAAGCTCAGACCGAATACAGATAAACATGATATTGAATTTAAAATGAAGCATGTCCGTCGTTTTTTAGAGCATAAGGACAAAGCTAAAATTACAATTCAACATCGCGGACGTGAAATGATGCATATCGATCGCTCACGTGAGATTCTCAAAAATATTATCGAGTGGCTTGTTGATATTGGTGAGCCAGAAGCTCAACCTAAAATTGAAGGAAGAACATTATCTGTTATTATTGGTCCAAAGACTTAAAGAGCAGTTAGTTTTTTCAACTAATAATCGTCAAAATTAATATTCTCACATTTAGTGTTATGTTTGTTACATTCTGTTGTTGTGCAGCCCCATCTTTGATCAAAGTCACAGACGCAGAGGCAGTTTTTTTCAGGGTGTTTGTAATTCACATCAAGTAGAGCCGTATTATCAAGATTGATGTGTTTGCTAATCAAGACCAATCTTTCCAAATCATCAAGTTTGAGCATAATCCTGCCACTTGATTTGGCATGCAGGGTCATGCTGCATAATATGATGGTTAGGGAACACAGAATTAATAAAAATACGCGCATAATTTCCTCCGTAAGGTGCCAGGCTACTCCAGAGCAATTTGGGGTACCCCCACTTTTTCGGCACTGTGATCTTAGTAGCAAGAATTGAGCCAATATGAACAACTGTTAGAAATCTGTAACTGTCTGATATTTAAGGTTTGAAGTAAGTGATGGTGCTAAAGATTTGTCAAAAATATGACAATTTTTTTCCATTTTGGGAATTTAAGATTATGGACTTTTGTTTTGAAGCTTTCGTGTATTTTCGTTATGATTATATATAAGAGATTTATTTGATTAAAAGGGGATGTTTATGAAACGCGTACTATTAGGAATTTTTGCAGTATCCTTAGTTGTTTATTCAATTGTTTATCTTGTGCCTAAGGTTCAAGCAGAGCAACAAACCAATGCTGTTATGTCTAAGAGTTGTGATGAAGCCAAAATTAGAGAAATTGCTGGCGATGCCATCATAAAAATTGAAGCCAAGCAATGGACAGCTGAATTAAGAGGTTTTAACATCACTCTTGATCTCAATAAATTAAGTTTTGCCGATCTCACCAAAAAAATGCTCGATGCGGGGTGCTTTGTCGAAACGACTACAGAGTAAATCACAGTATAAAATATGAAGATCCTTGGATTACGTCTTTTTTGAGAAAACGAGATTGTAATGGTGATTTATTTAAAAAAGTGGACACAAATGTGTCCACTTTTTCTGCTTGAAACACAACATATATTAATAACTTACGATAATGGTCGTGCTTGTTTCAGGCGGAACGCTGCCGAACTATTTGTAATGAGTTGCTATAGGGCGGTTTTATGTACTAAATAGCGCTTCCGATTTTTTTACGGGATTATGAGAATGTAGGATGACATCTCTGAGTAACTAAGCGAAATTAAGAAGTTATTTACAATTGGACTAGAGGCTATAAACGATATGAATATGATGTTGAATGCAATGACAAATGCGATCCCCAATGCACAGTTAACAAGCATTGTGCTCCCAGGTTTTGATATGCCAGGGTACACAAGTATTAATGATTATAATAGTGGTTCTCGTTTTGAGCTTCATTCTGTAGCAGCTGATGTAGAGTTATTATCTGGTGGTCGTTCAGGGCAAGG
>JAHJDR010000145.1 GCA_018812345.1 bacterium
GCATTTCTTGGATGGTCAAAGAAAACGACGCTCTCGCAGGCATCATTGTAACAGCCTCACACAATCCTGCAAATTGGAATGGCATTAAATTTAAAGAGTCTTATGGGGGCGCCGCTTCTGCTGAATACACAAATGAAATCGAAGACCAAATAGATAAAAACCTCTCTACGAACAAAAAACCACTTATAGGAGATTATGAAAAACTTCTTCAAGAGAACCTAATTAAGCTCTTTGATCCTTTTGCAGACTACGTAACTCATTTACAAAACTATTTGAATGTAAGTCTTATCCAAAAAGCAAACTACAAGATAGCCTTTGACCCCCTTTTTGGTGCCGGCACAAATTATGTAAACAAAATACTCAATATGGATGTGGCACAAATTCATTCTGAAGCAGACATCACTTTTGGCGGCCTTAATCCAGAACCCATTGCTTCTAATCTGCAGGAGCTCAAAGAAACCGTTCTCAAGCTAAACGCAGATGTTGGCCTGTCCACTGATGGCGACGCAGACCGCATTGGCGCCTTTACTGAACAGGGCGCTTTTGTTAGTTCTCATCAAATTTTTGCTTTATTGCTCCTGCACAACATAAGACATCGCCAAATGACGGGTGACGTCATCAAAAGCATTTCAACAACAGGTCTCATTAATAGCATTTGCCAAAAACACAATCTCACTCTTGTTGAAACGCCCATTGGATTCAAACATATTAGCCAAGAACTTCTCAAGCGCAATGGCCTTATGGGCGGTGAAGAGTCTGGGGGCATTAGCATTCGTGACCATGTTCTTGAACGAGACGGCGTCTTAAATGGCCTCCTGCTTGTTGAAATGATGGCTGTAAACAACAAAAGTTTATCAGCGCTTATTGCGGACATGGACAACGAGTTTGGAAAGTTTCATATTGTCAGAAAAGACTATCATCTTTCTGATGACAAAATTAGTGCTGTTAAAGAGCTAATTCTCACAGCAAACTTTCCCGCTATTGGCAACACAACACCTGTTAAACATGATACACGCGATGGAACAAAAACGACCTTTTCCGATGATTCATGGCTTCTGGCCCGAGCCTCTGGAACGGAACCCCTCGTAAGAGTGTATGCCGAAGCAAAGTCTCCGGAGCGCGTTGCAGAGCTCCATGCTTTTGCGCAAGAATTTTTCAAAATATCATAGAAGGATTATTGTATGTCTGCTTTTGATCTGTTAGACCCTGTTCTTGTTGACGAAGGCCTTGTTACAAAGGACCAAATGGCAATTGCCAAAGAGTCTCAAAAAAACCTTGGAGAACCTTTGGAACAGGTGCTCATGGAACGAGGCTTTGTAACAGAACAGCAGCTCCTTAAAGCTCTTTCCAAAAAAATAAAAACGCCGTTTGTTTCTCTTGGACGGTTTAAGCTCGACCCTGCTGTCGTCAAACTTATTCCCGCTAAATTGGCAAAAAAATATCGCGCCATTCCTCTTTTTAAAATTGAAAACAAGATTACCATTGCCACATCTAACCCTCTTGATCTTTTGGCCCTTGATGATCTTCAGGCAACACTAGGCTGTAATATTGAAGCCATGCTCACTCTCGACTCAGACATTGAACGCGTCATAAAAGAATACTATCGTGGTGACGGCCTAACAACCTCACAACAAACAGCTAAAGTCGAAATCATCACAGCAGACATTGATCTGCCCACCGAAATACAAGCTGAAAAACTCGAAAAAGAAGCCTCTGGCAAAGACATTATTAACTCTGTTAATAATATTATCTGTCAAGCTGTTGACGAGCGTGCCAGCGACATACACATCGAACCCGCTCGAGAAAAAGTCACTGTTCGCTTTCGGCTTGATGGTGTGCTGGAAGATTTTACAACCCTGCCCAAGGCCATGCACCTTCCCATTATTTCGCGCATAAAAATCATGGGAAGCATGGACGTTGCGGAATCACGAGTACCCCAAGATGGGCGCGTCCGCTTACGCCTGAATGAAAAAGAAGTTGATGTGCGTATTGCGACCTACCCCACTATGTTTGGAGAAGCCTCTGCTATTCGTCTTTTAAGCAAAGACCAACTCATTACATTAGAAAACCTCGGCTTTTATCAAGAGGATCTTGTAAAATTTCAAGAGCTCATTGTAAAACCTCATGGTATTCTTTTAGTAACAGGCCCGACGGGCTCGGGCAAAACAACCACGCTATATGCCGCCTTGTCGCGCATTAACACTCGCGATAAACACATTCTATCTATTGAAGACCCTATTGAAAACGAAATCGAAGGCGTCGATCAGCAACAAGTAAATGTTAAGGCGGGCATGACTTTTGCGGCCGCCCTGCGTGCAATGCTTAGACAAGATCCTGATGTGATTATGGTGGGAGAAATTCGAGATCTTGAAACAGCAGACATTGCGATGCGCGCCGCCATGACAGGCCACTTTGTTTTTTCATCGCTCCACACCAACAATGCTGTTGGCGCTATTACACGCCTCATTGATTTGGGCATCGAGCCTTTTCTTATCAGCTCAAGCCTTGTTGGGGTCATGGCACAACGACTTGTCAGAAAAATCTGCTTGTATTGCAAAGAAGAAATCACGCCTGATGAAAAAAAACTGAAACAACTTGCCCCTAAAAAACCCTTTGAAAAAATCTTTGCCGGCAAAGGCTGTAAACACTGTCGCCAAACAGGCTATTCTGGTCGCGTTGGCTTATTTGAAATTTTACAAGTTAATGAAGAGCTTATTAATCTCATAGGCAAAAAAGCAAGCGAGTCAGAAATTAGAGAGATGGCCATGGCGCATGGTCACAAAGGACTTGTTGATGATGGCATTGAAAAAATCAGGCAAGGACAAACAACGCTTGATGAGGTTATGCGCGTTACAGCCCTGCTGTAGTGCACAAACAAACGTATGGCATTCTATACATTTAAAGCCAGAAGCCCTAACGGCGTGTTAATAACAGGCGAGATTGAAGCCGAATCAGCAAAAGAAGCCAAACAAAAAGTTCTTGAGCGAGACCTCTTGCCTGTAAGCGCTGAACTAAAATCAAAATCAATTTCTTTACCATCGCCCTTGCGTTCTAGCAAAAAAAACAGAATCAAAGACTTGATTGGTTTTACACGACAATTTGCAACCATGTTTAAAGCCGGCGTGCCCATGGAAAGAATTCTTGGCACCTTGAGCAAACAAACGCCAAACCTAGAATTAAAAGCGGCGATTATAGAGATAGGGCAAGATATTTCAGGAGGCGCTAGCCTCATGGTCTCTTTTAGTAAGCACCCGGTTTTTTTTAATGAGCTCTATGTTAATATGCTCAACGTGGGTGAGCAAGGAGGTGTTTTAGATCAAGCCCTTCTCGCTCTTTCTGAAATACTCAAACGAGAACATAAGATTATTAGAGGGGTTAAATCGGCAACTCTTTATCCCAAAATTGTTGTGGTTGCCTTTATTCTTGTTGTTACGCTGCTCATGATGTTTGTCATGCCGGGCTTCGCGAATTTTTATGCGGGCTTTGGCGCTGAACTGCCCTTGCCAACACGCATCATGATTGGCCTAAGCGACTTCTTTGTTGATTATTGGTATATTTTATTTTTTATGATCATAACGACTTTTCTGTCTTACAAAAAATTCGCCTCTACAAGTAAAGGCGCTTTGATATTAGATCGGCTGAGTTTCAAAGTTCCTGTTTTTGGAAAGCTCAATCTTATGGTTGCCAATGCTCGCTTTGGTCATTTGGTTTCTGAGCTCTATCGTAGCGGGTTGCCCTTATCAAAAACACTCACGGTTGTGGGCAACACTATTGGTAACAAGGTTTTTAAAAACGATATCGATGATGTCAGAGAAAGAATGGAAGCGGGAACATCCTTATCAGAGGCAATGAAAGACAAGCCTTATTTTACACCGCTGTTAATTGAATCTGTTTCTGTGGGAGAACAATCAGGAGCCCTAGACAATGTTCTAACCGCTACAGCTGAGTTTTACGATGAAGAGGTGTCTGATATGTTAGAGCAGCTGACAACCCTTCTAGAGCCTATTCTTCTTGTTGGACTGTTTGCCATGATTTCCCTCCTTGCTTTTGCTGTTTTCATGCCCATCTGGAAAACCACACAACTTGTCTTGCCAGAAATATAATCCCGAAACAGCGGGTTGCTTGTGACAATTTAACGTTTGACACAACCGGTTGTTTTTACTAGCTTTTGCAGCCTGAAAGAAAGGATCGTTATGGAAAAGAGCAAAAGAAGAAAAATAGAAATTCTCATCGTTGTTGGCTTGGTCGTTGTTGGTGCTGTTGTCATTGGCCTGAGAAGCTCTTCCAGCACACAGCTAGCCCAAGAACAAGCGCTCATGACAGAATTAAAAGCTGTGCGCATGGCTGTGCAACTTTATGATGCCATGAATAAAAACTTCCCTGCAAATTTAAAAGTTTTAACAACAGAAAAATATTTGATGGGAAATAAAAAAAGAACGTATTTAACGGGCATACAAGTTGATAAGGAAAATTATCCCATTGACTCTTTTGGTTCACGGTTTCAGCTTGACCCTAAAACAGGGCATGCGTCTTCGGCTACCAAAGGATATGAATCGTGGTAATTTTTATTGAATGACCAAAACATCCATTAGAAAGTACCATTACAACTGGCTTGTCGCCTTCGGTATTATAGCTGTTCTTCTTGGTCTTTATGGCAACGTGCTTTTTCATGCACGATCAGATTACCAAGAAATTCAGCTCCTCTATGAGTTAAGAACACTGAGAATGGCAACACAAACCTTTCAAATTGCATACGGTCACAAGCCTGGCAGTTTTGAAGAATTAAAAAAGGCAACTTTTGTTGATGCAAAAGGAAAGAAAAGGTATTATCTGCCTATTAAAATGAGAGCGCAAAAAGAACTCATTGATCCCTTTGGCAAACCATATTTATATGAGGCTCAAACGGGATGGATAAAATCTAGCTCTATTAATTATACAGCCTGGTAATTTTAAAGGAGGACTAATAAAATGAATAACCAAAAAGGTTTTACTCTTATCGAACTCGTACTCGTAATTGCACTCTTGGGAGCATTAGCAGTTTCAGCTCTTCCCAACATTTTTGCCATTTCTCTCACCAATGCGCAAAACAATTCACGAGATGCTGTTCAGGGCGCTGTGCAAGCAGCTCTTTCTCTCTATGCGGCCAGTCAAATTTCGCAAGAACTCCCTGAATCTTATCCTGCAGATTTAGATGGCGCGGCTGATGCTGCCGTAGCATCACGCTCAGAACCTCTCTTTGACATCATCCTTAAAGGTGGCGTTATCCAAGATTGGTCAAAACAAGACGATGCTTGCTACCAATGGACAGGTGGTGGCGGTGCTGATGAATATGCGTACGACAGCGATGCAGGCACATTTATCTATACTGCTGTTGGCTGTTAAGTTTGTTTATGGCGCTTTTTAACAATCGCTTAGGTTTTACACTCATTGAGCTCGTTGTTGTAATTGCTCTTATTGGTATTTTATCCGTGGGCGTGGTTGTTATGAGCGTTAATTTTTCAAAAACAAACATCACAGTAGTCACACAAAAAATTCGTTCAGACATTGAATATGCTAGAAGTTTAGCGATGACAAAAAAAGGCACCACATTTGGTGCCTTTTTTGATGATACCAATGATGAATACACCGTGTATGAATCTGTTGTTGGCACGCCTATTTTAGATCCTCTCACGAAACAAAGCTTTCTGGAAGATTTTTCTAGATGGTCTGGCGTTAGCATCACAGGAGGGGATTACACGGTAGAATTTAATCGTGTCGGCGTCCCCACAACAGGTGGCGGGGGCAGCGTGCAAATAACAGACGGCTCAACCACGAAAACAATAGCCGTGACAGCGGGAACAGGTAAGGTGGGTGTTTATTAGTTTTCCGTGGACCGTTTACCGCTTTCCGTGAAAACCTTTTATGATTTTTTGTTTAAAAAATTTGTTTCCTCACAAACAACGGACAACGGACAACGGACAACGATCCACGAACAGAGGTTTAACACTAATCGAAGCCACCCTTGCCATTGCCATCATTGGGGCTGGGATGATTGGCATGATGTATTCTTTTACAGGAGGATCGCGCTCTTCTGTTATGGCAGACCAAACAATTATTGCCGCCAATCTTGCTAAAGAAAAAATTGATGAGATCGTCGCTGACAGAACAATAAATGGTTATCCTGCGACAATCACAACAAGCTATACAGATGGTCCTATATATAGTATTTTTTCAAGAACGGTCACAATCACAGAAGTCGATCCTGATGATGACGATGACGTAGATGATTTTTTAGACGCCTCACCAGGCTCTGGCTATGCTCGTGTTACCGTAGCCGTAACGTGGACAGGCAGCACTGAGAAGGTTCAGATGTCTACGTTGATTGCGGAGTATACACCTTAATCGGTTATCGGTTATCGGTTATCGGTTTTCGGTTATCGGTTTTCGGTTATCGGTTTTCGGTTA
>JAHJDR010000146.1 GCA_018812345.1 bacterium
GCCAGTCCTGTTGGCACGGCTATCAAAGCACCAGCAAATGGAAAAATTGTTTTTGCTGGACGCAGTGCTGGTTATGGTAAGACGCTTGTCGTACAACATGGTTATGGTATCAGTACCATGTATGCACACCTGAATAAAATTCTCGCCACTAAAGGAACGATTGTTAAAAAGAATGAATTGATTGGTGAGGTTGGTAATACAGGTTATTCAACGGGTTCACACTTACACTATGAAATTCATGTTGATGGTATTCCTATTGATCCACTTGCTATGGTTGTTCAGTAACTTTCGCTTCTTCTAACATTTCATGCAAATAAAGAATCCTTTTACAGCGTGTGCAGTATTGCATGCTTTGACCAACCTTAAGAAGATTAATGGTTTGCGGGAGAACGCGAGTGCCACATTCTGTACAAATACCATTTTCTAATAATGAGATAGCAGGGATGGCTTTTCTTAAGATATGATTGTAGTGTTTGAGGTATTTTTTTTCTTCAATGTGACTAACAAGTTCATTTCTAGCGTTGTTCAAAACATCTAGTTCAGTATCTACACCACTAACAATTTTATTATTTTCCTGAATTTTACTTCTGAGTTCTGCAACCCTTGGTTCTCCTTTTTCCATGAGTGTTAAAGACTCAGTGGATAGAGTATCAATTTTAGGTCCAATGATTGCTAATTGATTTTCTTTTTCTTTGATTTCTTTTTTTGCAGCTGAAATTTCTTTTTGGGCTGCTTGATATTCTTTTTGTGTTCTGAGGTCGTTGATGCTTTCATCACGAGTTGTGATCCATTCGGTCTTTAGTTGTATGGAGTTTGTAAGTTCTTTCTTGAGTATTTCAAGATCATTTAATTCGACTTTTTTTGTGCTGATTTGATTTTCTATGTTGATGATTTCGGCTGTGAGCACTTGATTTTCATCTGGAATTTCTGTTTGGTCATCACGTTTTTGATGAATTTGTTTATCAATGTCAGAAAGTTTTAATAAGGTAATGATAGTTTCTTTCACAGTTTTTCCTCGGTTAAGGTCAAATTTTCAATCAACTGCCCTCAGAGTTTTTACTTAAGGGACCCTATATTAGGGCCAAATTCATAAACCAGCACCTAGGGAAATGCAATGAAAATTAAGGAAAACATGTGCAAAATCAGGAATTACATTTATTTATTTATATTTTCTTGAAAAAAAGTGGTTATTTGGTAAGTGAGCCAAGCTCGTATCAAACGAAAAGGGCCCATAGCTCAGTTGGCTGAGGTTCACGGCCTAGTGAACCGAAGCCGAAGGTTGCGCCGAGCAAGTGCGAGGATGAGTGAGCGAGCGGCCCAGCGAGAGAACGGAAGCAACCTGAGGTGGGGGATGAGATTGATGACGTACAGGAATCAATCGAAGACCAAAGCCGAAGGCTTTATGATAATAAGATAGCAAAGCTTACAAAAGAGTTTAGAAGTTTAATACGGGCCCATAGCTCAGTTGGTTAGAGCAACCGGCTCATAACCGGTTGGTCGCTGGTTCAAGTCCAGCTGGGCCCACTTAAGTCCCACTTTGCTTACAACGTAAGCTTAGTGGGACTTAACCGCGCCGTAGCCTAGGCGAAGGCGGGTTATTCTTTTGCAACTATTCTATCAATTAGCACCCCCTCTGGCACCCCCCCCCTCGCAAAATCCACACAAATCACATTATCCTTAGCTTGAAAATCAATAATGCTTGATTGTCGTTGCAAATGACTGTGTGAGAAATGGGCATATCGTTCAGTGGTTTTAATATTTGAATGACCAAGGATTTTTTGTAGGTCATACAAGCTACCACCGTTCATGATGAATTGACTTGCAAAGGTATGCCTGAGTCCGTGGATTCCAATATAACGCACATTAGCCTTCTTACAGGCCCGTTTAAAGAGTTTTCTACAAAGATAATCTGTTCCAATAGCCTTACCTTCAGGTTGTTTAAATATGGGGCCTGAGTGGACAAAAGGATAGACTATCTTTTGTATAGCAGGGTTAAGTCCAACATTTCTGATTCTACACCCCTTAGTTTCCATTCTGATTTTTCTTTCTCTATGGCACCAGAGTCGGTCAACGTAGAGGATATGTGCGGCTCTATCAAACTGTTCTCCATGAACAGCTACAGCTTCACCATTTCTTAAGCCAGTATTGAGCAAGAGAATCCACAATGGATAATAGTGCGAATCTTTTTCAGACATGAGAAATGTTTGAATTTCTTCTAATGTCCAATAAATTAATCGTTGATTCATTACCTTCATGGGTCTGATTCGATCAAACGGATTGGTTTGAAGACTATTCCCAAACCATTCTTCTCTTATTGCCAAATTATACATTGTAGACATCTGAGTTCTCACATGATTGACTGAGGCATTGGACAGCCCCTTGTTGATCAAACATGTGATAAGTGTCTTGTGTTCAGTGATCGTGATATTTTGAATATCACTTTCACCATAAAATGGCAGGATGTGGTTTTTGAATTGATTTTTGCAGGTATAAACCCATGTTGGTGAACAGCCCTTGTTATACATGCTTTCTAAGTGATTTTGATGCATCATCAAAACCGTGATTTTTTGACAGGGTACAATATTATCAGCGCGCTGATAACGTGTTTTGTTAATCCAGGTGACTGCGGCCTGATATGAGTCGAAACTCTTGTAACGATGTTGGCCATTGATTTTGACTCTTGCCTGGTAGCGTGGTGTTCCCTGTTTCCTTTTGATTTTTCTGATCATGTTTACGCCTCCTTATATCAAGGCGATCACTTAGAAACGCACCCACGATTTCGTTTAAATAGAACCTGAGCTTATTTCCGACATAATGGTATGGCAAAACATCTTCTGCCACCATTCTGTTAACAGACTTAACAGAGATGTCGAAAATATGGGCTACGTGTTCTATTCTTAGAATTCCTGTAGCGAGCGGATTGTCAAAGAACGTGTTTTGTTTTTTATTTATTTTGTCCATATCACATTCCTTGTTTCAAGTTTAGCCTAATCTACTAATAAGCATAATCCATGCCAAATCATTGTGAATCTAACACATTGATTTTATGTGGTTAATAAAATTTGATGATGTGTTTAAAAACGTGGTTTTGAGATTCTCTGAGAATACTCTTGATAAGCAGGTGATCGTATTGAATTTTTTATTGTTTGAGACTATTTGATATGTCTCAGACAATTTATTTATTCAATATATTAAAAGAGATAGGCTAAAAGGAAATTAACAATATGGCAGATATAATTTGGATCTTAGGATTTATTCTTAGCATCGTAGTTTTTGTAATCACTAGATGGGAAAGACGTAAAAGTTTAATAATAGATCCTGAATGTAGGTCTTTAGAAGGTTTTTAGCAGGACAAGGGACTACGATTTAATCGTCTGAATCCTGCTGATAAAAAATTACTCGATTAGAGGAGTTTTCGGCGTCGGACCAGCCGATAACGGTGGGGGTTTTTTGGCCATCAGGATAGGTGTAATAGGTTGCACGGTCGTACATGCCGGTATCACAGTACAGAGCCCGCTTGGCTCCCAGGCGATAAGCAATAGCAACTAAATCATTAAGACTCATGCCTTCTTCCGAATCGATCATTGCAAAACGCCCGTCATATAACTCAAGCAGGAAACGTCGGCTGTCATCTCCATAGGACTTTTGAGTATAGCGACCTGCAAGTCCTGTATCTTCAAGTAGGGTACTCGCCAAAATGGTTAATCTCTTACTGCGAATTTCTTCCATCATGCGGGTATAATCGAGAACATCTTCCATTGGCCTTAACTGAACACTCCGGTCCGAAGATCGGCGCGTGAGATCACTTAACCGTAAATCCCACTTGTTGGCCAAATGCATCGACCCATCGGTATAAATAATCAAATAGCCATCTTTCCCATCTGGATCAAAACTTGGATTTAAAACTCTTCCTTGACTCACCATAAGCTCCACACCTTTGTTGTTGCCAGAAACAAGTGTTACTGGCGCCTGAAAGGTTATTGTATCGCCAAACTCTTCAGAAATATCTGATTCACGAATGCCTCCACCCACATTAATTTGTGCTGTCACACGAGCACCAGAACCATGCATTCCATAAATAACCGTCGCTACATGTCTGTCATTAATCATCACTTTATTAATTTCATAACCAGGAAGACTCGCTGAAACAGCAACCTCTTCCAGACTTCCTTCCAGGTATTCAACATTAATATCTCCTGCCCCTGTTGCATTTCGATAGGCCTGTTGTGACTTGGTTCTGATTTTACCGCCAATGTAATCAAAATTAAGGTTCCACATATGGTGACCCAATTTAGAGGCATTGCTTACCTCTTCGTGAAGGATAAAGCCGTACGTAGCCAGGGTGGACACAGTTTCTTGATAATTGGAAAATTGTTCTTCGCAAAGGACCTGATTGTTTCTAATAAAAAGAATGAGACGATTTCCAACGAACTCAGACAAGGCCCGGTAGGAATTTCCAAAAGGCTCTCTGCGTTTAACCGATCGGAGTGACTTAAAAATTTCAAACTCGATATCAACGCGCGATATATCAATATCCCTGCTAAACTCACTTTGATAAAGAAGAAGTATCATACGATCGCCTCTTCCATTTCCAGTCACATAATTTGCCCTTGTGCGGAATTCCTCCAATCCCTCAACATTATCAAGTCTAAGCTCGCTGAATAAGGGATGAGAAAGGGAAATTTGCGAATTCCCTAGCGCATCTAGTTCTTCCAGAAAAGACTGGTCCGCCAGGGATAGCGGTGGAACATCGGATTTATCTAAAGTTCCCCGCCGTTGTGCGGCCACTAAAAATGGTTTGAAGAGTTCTTTACGAATTGGATAGCCCAGAGCATCGAGATCAGTCATAATTACTGGAAGATCAGGGTGTTGGTGATAGATATCGTAATGTGTTTCCACAAAATCACGGGCCTTTTTTGCCGCCCAATTA
>JAHJDR010000021.1 GCA_018812345.1 bacterium
AATAATAGATTGATTCTTTTGTATTGAACAATGCAACCCACGTGCCAAAAAAATAAAATATAAATATGCGTAATATTAAAAGGTTAGCAAAAAGGATTGTCCCCAAAAAGTCTCAAAGTCTTAAATGGGATTGGGACTGGGATTTAATTTTACGTGCTATCGTCTAGCGTCTATCGTCTAGCGTTTCAAAAATTGAAGAATATGGGGGTACCCGAAATTGCTCTGGAGTAGCCTGGCGCCTTTTAAGCTGAAAATATTTAAACCAAAAATTGATGGGGTATCGTTTTGGCTTCCATGAAAAAATCAATCATTACACTATTTATTATTTGTGGTATTTTATCTTTAGCAGGAACAGTAAAAGCAGAGTCAGAATCTACATTTACACAAGCAGAGCTCAATACACTTGTTGCGCCAATAGCTCTCTATCCAGATCCTTTACTCGCACAAATTTTACCAGCATCCACATATCCTTTAGAAATTGTAGATGCGGCACGCCTCATTAAAACAGAAAAAGATCAGAAAAAAATTGATAAGCAAGATTGGGATCCCAGTGTGAAAGCGGTGGCTCATTATCCAAATGTGCTCAAAATGATGAGTGATGATTTAAAATGGACAGGACAGTTGGGGCAAGCGGTCATTGCGCAACAGGAAGACGTCATGCAGGCTATTCAGGACAAACGTCAAGAAGCGCAAAAAATGGGCAATTTGGCCACTACAAAAGAACAGATAGTCACAACTAACGATACAGTCATTGAGATTGCCCCAGCCAACCCAAAAATAATTTATGTGCCTGTTTATGATCCACAAATAATTTATGTGTATCCCCATCATCACTTTCATAGACCGCTGATTACTTTTGGCGCTTTCTTTCCAGTGGGTTCCTGGCTCAACATTGGTTTTTACTGGCCCTCAAGACATATTTATTACTGTGATTCAGGTTGGTGGCACGGCGGTGGGTGGCATCGTTATTACCATAAATATCATCACCATTACCGTTCAACACGCATTACAAACATCACTAATATCACTAACGTCACTAATGTTAACAATTACTATGGCAAAAAATCGAACGACAAACATTTTAAAAATCATTGGCAACATGATAATAAGCGCAGTTCTCCCTACAAGGGAAGGCGATACTACACGCACAACACAAACTCAAAACCTTCTCATAAGAGTAACAAGTCAGACAATAAAACACATACCACCAGACACTCCCTATCAAACAATAAAACTCATGATTCCTCACAAAAACAGACTCATGACCAGAGTACAAAACCGTCTCGCAAAAAACAGCAAGATCATTCATCTAAAGATACACGCTCAGCACAAAATGATAACAGAAAAAAATTTGATGATGCCCTGAACAAAACTAAAAAACACGACACACCTTCCAAAAAAACAGCTACAAATAACGATAAGCGCAAATCCAACGACAGGAATAACAGCTCCAAAATAACAAAAGAAAAAACTTATGCTAAAAGTAACGAGTCGAAATCTCGCACTAAAATATCGTCAAATTACACAACACCACCTTTAGCTTCTGAAACCACAGACAGGTCAAAACCAGGCTCATCTCGAAATAGTCTGGGATCTCGCACATCTTCAAAAAAGTCTTCTACAACAAAACAAACAAACTCAAAAAATTCAAAATCGCCATCAAAGAAGATCAAAAAAGAAAAAAAGAAGGGCCACTAGATCGGTTATGTGCTCTGAAGTTCTTCGGTTTTGCTCAGGATAAATAGGCTGGTGCCTTAATTAGTTGTTGTTTGTTACAACAACCAGCTCACCAGTTCTAGGATTGGCGATGACTTGGTAAGTTAGATCATCTAAATTAGCGCCAACTTCATGAAGGAAGGCTATTTTATTAGCGTCTAGTGTAGCAAAATTTGAACAGTATGGGGGTACCCGAAATTGTTCTGGAGTGGCCTGGCGCCTTCTAATCGCCTTCTAATCATGATGATTGTAACAACCATTTATATAATGGAATATATTTAATAGTTTTGTTTTTTACTTTCTCAGTTTCTTCAATATTAAGTGTGAGGATGAGACCTTGTTTTAATCCAGTAAATTGAAGGCATTCTATAAGGGACTCTATTTCTCTATTTCGTGTCTTTTCATTTTCAAGATTATCATAGCAAACTTGTATAGCTTGATTTGGAGCGTTTTTATTTACTGTAACAAAATCAACTTCACAATGTTCTTTAAAATAATAAACATTTTGAAGGCGGCGCCTTAGTTCGATGTATACAATGTTTTCAGCGAGTAGTCCCTTGTCTTCCGTAAAGGTTGTTACATTGGCATTTCTAAGTCCAGTATCTACTATATAAATCTTCTTTTGGTCACGTGATTGTACTTTTAGATTCTTATGGTAACGTGGAACTTCAAAAAGAAGAAAGCACATTTGAGCATAGCGTGTATAATCCCCTACAGTGTCTACATTCATACCAAAGGCTTTACGGACGCTATTGTAAGAATGTAGATTGCTTGCATTGGTGAGGTAGAAGTTGATTATTTGTTCAAGGTAGCGGGGTGATCTGATTTCATATCGTGTAACGATATCTTTATACAGAATATCAGATAAATATTGCTGTAAGAGAGCTTGTTTTTGATTGGTATCAGCGCATAATACCACGTCAGGAAATCCTCCCCACAGCATATAGTCACGTAGTGCGGCTATGAATTCGTTTTGTGTTGAATATTTATTTTGAGAAAAAGTTAAATATTCTTTAAAAGATAAAGGCCAAATAGTTTCTGTAAGACAACGTCCGGTTAGTGATGAAGCTAATTCAGAACTTAGCATTTGTGCAGAACTGCCTGTTAATATTATTTGATAATTATCTAGATCAATGTTTTTTCGAATCCATCTTTCCCAACCTTTTATATGATAAATTTCATCAAAGAGAATTGTTTGCGGTATGTGTTGTTTGTATTCAGTAAAAACAGAAACAAGATCATCAAGTATATGATTTTCAGAGTTATTAATAAAGAAAGGGTCTTCAAAATTAACACATAGATTTTTTTGTAAATTATCTGTGAGAAGATTTGCTGCAGAAAATGATTTGCCACAACGCCTTACACCTATGAGAGCAAGGGCGTTTTTTTTGGGTATTTTAAGATTATATTCTCTTGGTAGTGATGATTTTTGGCTTTTTGAAAGCCATCCGGACCATTCTGAAATAATATTATTCAATTCGTTTCTTTTAAACATACTTTATTATAGCTGTTATAGTAGATAAATATCAATTTAAATTAACTGTTACAACAGTAATAATGTATCTGTACGATTTTAAAGGATATTATCATTCCTGCCCCGATCAGGTCGAGGGTAAACTCCGGCAGGAATCTAGTCTTAGAGAAAGTTTGTTTTAGTCTGGATCCCTGTTTTCACAGGGATGACAGCAGGTGTAGGCCCCCTTTTAGTACTATCTATATTTTCGGTGGTTTCTATGAAAAGTTGTGTGATGGTTTAAAAGCCATAAAATACAATGATAACAAGCGATTACCAAAGCTTATACAACCTAAACAGTTCTTCTTAATACTTCGAGAATGGTATCGCGTTTTTGAGTATGTGATCTTGGTGTTTTCCGTAATAACTCTGCAAGTTCTACTTCACCACCAGAAATTGTTATAGCAACTCTCATCATTTTTCTAGCAATATCTGTTTCATCATAGCGTCCATTAGAGAAATTATCCCAATCATGATGATCAAATTCAAAATCAGTATTGCGAACAACATCTAATAGGAGCTTTATGATTTGTTGATATGAATATCCGAGATCAAAGAGGTCTTCTAGATAACTATTGGTGTTATGACTGCTATCTAGAAAGATTCTTCTCATTATCCCTTGAGCTGCAGTAAATCTCACAATAGGATTAGTTACTCTAGGCATGAGAGAATCATATGAGCGCCACAAGCCTCTTGCTACAGGCTGTGTGGCTCTATAAAGAGCTCTACTGAACAATCCAGAAGATTGAGGTATATCAAATCTCCTCGTATCATGTCCTAATGCTTTTGTGTCTTGTGTTCGAGACGTTGGCGCTAGATGACTAAGATTAATTGCTAACTCACTAATGCCAGGTAGCCTAAAAATATTAAACATACCATTGATACCTAATGCACGCATAATTACCTCATATGAAATAAGTTTGAATAAAATGTAATTAATGGGAATTTATACTACCCAAATATGCCCGTAATTTCTTCAATCATGATAAATATCGCATGTAAACTTTAAATGTTGCGTATTATTTGCTCAAAACGGGATCATAAATTTAGTGCGTTGAGCTAAATGAAAACTGTTGATCTCTATTTGGCTTATAAATACAATAGGTTAGGTAAAGGTTAAAAAAAACACAACTTTTTCTCACAAGATCAGATAATACTCTCGTACATACAGGATTTAAAGAAAAGTATGGGAACTTTCACATTTAATTCACTGACTCCTCATTGGACTTTACTCAGTTTAACCACAGGTCAAACATGGTCAAATTGTGCCGCTATTGCTGACATGAATGGTGAGCTTGTTATGCATGAAACAGCGGGAAGACCCATTATAGAAATTCCTGCCTATCTAAAACCTAAAGCACAAGAGTTGTTACGACCAGCTGATGCAACTATAATGGGGCGCCATATGCTGGGACGTACATGGGATGCTCTTCTTGATGCAGCCCAAGTTATTCCTAATAATTTAGTAACTGATGTCGGAGAATTTAATAGTCCCTTTCCCGTAGAAGATGTTGCGCTGTATATGATTGAAGTGGAAAAACAAGTGGTAGTGAGAGATCCCATTGAAGAAGACCCCACAGTTTTTACCATGGTTGGTGAAGCAGAACATTTCTTATGTCTTCTTGAAACAGCTGAAACTGAATATAATTCCTTAAGTGGTTTTAAAAGGTTTTTACAGGTCAAAGAGTATGTCACTGCCAGACAGAAAATAAAAGAAGAAGCTCTTGCACATCTTGCAGAATTGCATGCCTATTGTGAGGCCATGGGAAATGGCGTTGGGATTGCGCATACACGTTATCTCTTTGGTAAACTGTATGACACCTTAGGGCTCTACAATGAAGCCATTGATTGTTATCAAATGGCTTTGGAAGAGGCTCACAAGTCAGCTTATTTGCAACTCGAATCAGAACTTGAATTTTGTCTCGCCGCTGCATTCAGAATAATAGGAGAACCGCAGCAAATGCTGAGCCACTTAAATAGAGGCTTTTCCATCCCAGACACACCTCATGAGGCGCGTGTCCAAGCGCAACAGTTATATGAAGAAGCAGAAGCCATGAGTGATCATCCCAATAAATGGACAGTGGCTATAGAATACTATGAACAGGCAGCAGATTTATATTATAACTATGCACGTAAACAGAGAACAGGTGATGGCAGGGCATTAACAGAAGATGTGCGACGAGCGATTACTTGTAATACGCGGGCGGCTTATCTCTATCTAGAGCACGAAAACCTGGAAGAGGCTCGTGATTATTTTGAAAGAGCCTTACATGATAGTGAGATGATTGATGCTTGTGAAACACAATATGATATCTTGGAAGAGCTTTATAAAGTTTGCTGGAAGCTAGGAGAATACTGGGATGCTATTGACTACTTTAATGATGCCACAGAGATTATGGCAGTTATAGATCCTGATGAAGTTCCTAACAGGCGTGCTAAGCTTGCTCGTCTGCAAGAGTATGCAGCATCAATGTAATTAATTTTACAGTAAAGTTCCAAAAAATGTCACTCAAGACATAGTTATATGTTCTATAAGTTCTAACGAAAGACATTTCTCTCTATTTACAAAACAAAATATATTCCTGTACTATTTTTTATGCGTTTTTAGTTTTTCAGTTATGAGAAACATGAACGTCTTTATGATGTCCAGTTTGGGGAAGTAGGGTAATTAGGAATAATGTAACCTCCCATGACGTCAGTTCTTAATCGATAATGAAAGGAAGAAACATGAAGAAGAAAACTAAGAAGATCAGAGCCATCAGACCATACTACTTATCAATGTTATAGTCTTGGGTAAAAGAAATAAGGAGAGTGCTACAGTGTAGCACTCTCCTTGTCTATTAAAGTAAAGGATTTATTAATGGTTTATACACATGACGCTTATCACCCTTATGCCGTGGCCTTAGAAGTAACCTTAGCCTGTAATATGCGTTGCTTACATTGTGGTTCTTATGCCACGGGCCAAAACCGTTCCAAACCCTTATCACTTGATGAGTGGAAAGGGGTTATTGATGATTTAAAGAGGCTCAAAACAGAAGTTATCACGCTATCAGGTGGTGAGCCATTTGTATATAAGCACTGGCGTGAACTCATAAAATACATTCGCAAAGCACCTAAAGCACAAGTTTCCTTAATAAGTAATGGTTATACTGTTACCGAAGCAGATGTGATTTTTATGAAAAAAATGGGGGTTAGTCACGTTGGTTTTAGTCTAGATGGCGATGAAAAAACACATGATTACATTCGCCAAACACCAGGGGCTTTTCAACGCCTCATGCACACCATCTATTTATGCCAAAAACATGATTTCAAATTCTCCATTGTGAGTTCCATAAATAAAATCAATTATGGAGTGCGCGAAAAAATATTAGATGTAATGTTGAAAAACAAAATTAAGTATTGGCAAGTTCAGATTGTAAACTCTTTTGGACGTGCTGGTGAACTGCAAGATCAAATGCTTCTCTCCCATCAACAATATACGCAACTTGTAGAAGATATTGCTACATGGCAGGAAAAATACAGCCACCGTGTGCGTATTATGCCTGCTGATTCTATTGGCTATTGTCATCCTGTTACCGATCACATGTTAGGCGAGTCTGAGTGGCAAGGCTGCAATGCTGGCCTCTATGTGATTGGTATTGAAGCCAATGGTAATGTTAAAGGATGCCTTTCTCTGCAAGACGATCGTTTTCGTGCTGGTAATGTGCGTGAAAGAAGCCTCATTGAGATTTGGAATGATGATTCCTGTTTTGCTTATACGCGTCTTTATGATGAAACAAAGATGCAAGGCAGTTGTCAGGGATGTGATACGGCAGGACAGTGTAAGGCTGGTTGTTTAGGCATGGCTTACTCTGTACATGGTTCCATTCATGAAAATTCATATTGTTATAAGAAAATAAAAGAAAAGGAAAAGAGTGTTATAAAAGCAGCATAATTATTCAAGGCTCAAGGCTTAGGGCTTAGGGCGTAAGGTTGAAAATGAATATAGATCAAGAAATATTAGTCAATATTTTGGCTTTAGACAAAGGTTTTGAAGATTTTGAGTTTGTCCATTCCTATTTAGGTCCTGAAGATATCAAAAAATACGCAGAGCAGATTCCTGTGAAAAAGGCGTACTTGAGGCTAAAAGAACTCAAAAACCATGTGGCAGACTGTTTTACAGATGAGTTCCCCTATTATAGACAAACATACATTCAGGACTATATTGATTCTATTCTGGCACAGACAGAGCTTTTTGTTTTTAATCAAGAACCAAAATATTTTAAAAGTTTTGTGGAGCGATTGCTGGGTATGCAGACCTTTCCGCAGTTTGATTTAGATCAGGAACTCAATGAGGCCGTTCAGATTGTAAAACAACAGGGGTTTCAGTCAATTAAAGATTATCAAAGTAGGCGGCAAGAAATTCGTTTTCAACATGATTATCAGCTTAAAACCTGTGTGCGCCAAATCATGAAGGAACAAACAGATAAAGTTATAAGAAATACAGAACATTTATTTGATTTTCCCGTTGCCGATCTTCTTAAACAATCTAAGCTGCGCATTGAAGCCTCTAAACCAGTAGACCCCCCATGCTATTATTATTATCGTGGCCAGTTTAATGGAACGGTTGGTCTACAGATGAAAAAAAAGTATCACAAAGATTATTTAACTAATTTTTTAGCTCATGAGGTATTGCCAGGACATCATTTTTATTATCTCATTAAAGAACATTACCTTAAATCAAGGAATACAGATTTACTCATGAGTATTGACACCTTTTATTCCCCTGAAAACCTCATTAATGAAGGATTAGCAGTTAATTCAGATTTACTACTTGATGAAAATAATGATCCTTATGTTGTGAGTATGCTGTGTTTAGAAAAACTGTTACATAAAATCTATCATAATGCTTGGTATCAAGTAAATATTGAAAAGCAATCGATCAGCCCAGAAATAGAGAACATTGTTTGCCATGAAATCGGTTTGAAAGATGCGCAAATGCGCCTAGAATATTTCACACAAGAAGCAAAATACTACACTCCTAGTTATTCACATGGAATTTATTATGTAGAGAATATTATCAAGAAGTGTGGCAAAAGGGTGATTTCTTTCTTGTATGGACAGCATTCTGTAAATACATTAGGGAAATTAGGGGCGCATTATGACAGATTGTCCTAATAGAATATCACTCAACTTTTATTCCGTTATCAGTTCAACACTTATTTCGCAATTTGGTAGTTTTTTAAACATGATGGCGATTAACATTCTCATACTTGAGTTAACAAACTCGGCTTTATGGGTGGGACTTGTTTTAGGTGTTCGTATTGTTTCAGGAATGCTTTTATCTCCTTACTTAGGTTTTTTGTCCGATAGATGGAACAGAAAGCATTTAATGATTTTTTCTGATATTATTCTCGCGATCTCTGTTTTTCTGTTAGTGTTAGTGCCCGGTCAATTCATAAAACTTTATATCATCATACTCATGACACTCATTGGTATTTTTTCGAGTCTTTTTGATATTTGTATTAAAGCAGCTATTCCGCATATGTTAGGTAGCAAGGATACACTCAAAGCAAATTCACTGCTCATGGGGGGGCGCAACTTTATGATTGGTTTGAGCGCGCTTTGTGCTGTTTTTGCTCATATATTATTTGAAAACTTTACAATGATATTTGTGATGGATGCCATAACCTATATTATTTCTGCTATCGTGCTTTTTGCTGTTCCTTTGAAAACGAGTCAGAGTGATGGTAAAACACACGTAGAAGAAGAGGGCTTGAAAGCGCTTCCCTGGTATAAAAAACTTCAGAAAGAATATGCTGGAGTATGGCGATTAAAAAATATTTCAGTTATTTTACTTATATTAGTTATTTTATTTTTTGATGCCTTTGCGAGCGCTTCACATAATGTTGGTTGGCCTGTCTTATCCAAGAGCTTTTCTTCTGAACGTCCCATGTTTCTCTATGGCGTGATTTTATTTGCTTGGGCCATTGGCAATATTATGGGAATTTATTTGCTCAATAAAATAAAAATATTGAAACAACTACCGCCAGAACGTTTGTATTTAGTATTTACAATTGTCATGTCTTTAGGAATGATATTTACATTTATTTCCTATTCACTGCTTGTTATTAGTTTGGCCGCATTTATTGCCGGAATTGGTGATGGTACGTATCAAACTTATTTTACGAC